>JACPTA010000228.1 GCA_016193005.1 Nitrososphaerota archaeon
CCCTCTTCTGCTCGATGCATCCTCAACGACAGATGCAGGGAACACGGTCCAGCAATGGGTGACCCAGTTCTCGGCTTCGAGTGCGCAGGTTTTGGTGGCCGTCACCTCAGGACTCGCAACCATCGCAAAAGTGGCGTGGTTCACTCTGCTGATATTGGGGGTCCTCCTCTACGTCACCCGTCTACACAAGAGACTAGGAAGGGAATGGTTCGCGGGGGGAGTGTTACTGGCAATTCTGGTTCAGTTCGTTTATCCGCTGATAAATTTCTGAAGTCGGATCGAGTTCCCCGACTTTTGGGGCAAGACGCGCAGCGAACGGAGTCAATACGCGGCGCCCCACACCGTATCAGTTAATCTTCTCCATAGGCGGCGCGTCGCAACCTCCATGGAAGTACCGAATATCCAAGAGTACTGCGAGGATGAGGCCCGAACTACGGTCACGAAGAGGTGACTAGATTACCCATTCCTCCCGCTCGACATCACGGTTTTCGAATCCCAATTTTGACACTCGATAGGGTACCTCCCCATAGAGCATGGCCTCAGACTCCTCGCCCTCTCGATACGCAGAATCAACGATCCTCCCCAGAGCGTCTCCCTTCATTATTCCGCTTCCGCTGTCGCCGCCCACCAGAATCAGTCCGTCCCTTGGAACCACGAAAGGCAGGTAGTCAAGCGTATTATACGAGTAGAGGCCTGCCCACATTCTCTTCGGTCTGGCGTTTCTAAATTGAGGGAAGTATCCCTTGAGGACGGGATGGACGTTTCTGTCGTAGAAGCTCGCCTCTGCTGTGTAAGCATCCAGGTCGTGGTCTGGAACATTGATGAATGGCCTGTTGACTTCATCCTCGCAGGCCACCCAGAACTCGTCGGCTATCCTGACCGGCTTGAAATGGACTCCCGCCTTCGGAAGAATGACCATCGGAAGTAGCCCCAGTTCGTTGAAGCCCTTCGTATAGAGTAGGTTGACGAGCGATGGATCATTTCTGGCGGGAATCGAGAAGAGTTGCCTCTTCTTCGCCTTGACGTGACCGTCCATTCCCCTCGGCTCTAGAAGTTCGTTGTTCCATGCCCCGGCTGCCATGACGACGGCGTCCGCCCTGATTTCGCCTTCGAGGGCGCCCCTCACCTCGACGCCGTTGACACGCGCCTCCTGCCAGACGAATGGTTCTCCTTCGATGTCCAGGCTCTCATGAGCCTCGATCATCAGTTTCACTGCATCGGTATTGAACGCGACCGTCCCTCCCATTCCGATGAATCTGTCCCTGTAAAATACGATGAGCCTGTCGGGGTCGAGCCTTCCGCACTTCACCCCGAATATGGAACCCGCCACCCTGTCCAACTTCAATATCTTCGCTTCCTCGTCTGACTCACCAAAGTCTGCGCGGAGGCCCGGAACAAGTCGTTCGAGCTCTCCCCTGCCATACTCACGAATCTCTATCTTATTCCTTACCATACCTTCGACATGTCGCTCATTTGCGGCGAGCTGTCGATCACTCATGAGCCAGAGATATCCTATCTGTTCCAGTCCAAGATCTTGGTTTTGATTCACCTGAAGGTGAAGGTAGAAACTAATTGTCGTGTCGGAGAGAGTCTGATTGTCAGTAGACGTGAACGTGTTCCTGAACATTGCGTTGCTCCTCCCGGTGTTCCCTTGCCCAGCGCCACTGAACCGGTCCAGCACGAGAATGCGTTTCTTGGGATTATTCTTTTGCAGGTGGTACGCGGAAGACATGCCCAGAATGCCTGCCCCCACGACGACTATATCGAATTCCTTGCCTGCCAACGCTCTATCACAACTAGGTGCGCGTCATCAATTAACATTTTGCACCAGGATTTCGGTACAGGATGAGGATCCTCTGCCTCCGTCCAGTATGCACCTCGCTGAAAAACGCGGCGGTGCTGGGGGATTTCAGGGCAGCTGTGACGGTACGAGACCCGGCTGGACAGCCGGAGGAGAGGATGGACCGAGGCTTGCGGCATGTTTTATAGTTCGAGGGCATCTGGCGTCGCCATGCCATTGTCCGCACGGAAGATGTCGAAACTGATGGACGACGTGCGAATGATGAGGCAAAAGGTGGGCTCCGTCGAACTCCCTGAAGGGGCGTGGATCGGAATCATCCCGACGGTTGTATTTGAGTGGTGGGGTCTGGTAGCAGAGGGGAAGGGCTCCAACGGCTTTGCGCCGATGGCTCCGTTCGATGAGGCGAGAAATCAAGATAACCTCTCCGAGATCTCAACGAGGGAGTTTGGCGGAAGTGTGGGCGCACCGAGACTCCTCGAGATGCTGGACGGCTATGGAATCAAGGCCTCCTGGGTCACGACGGGCAACGTGGCAGAGAGGTATCACGACCTCGTCAGCCGAATTGCTAAAGGAGGGCACGAATTGATTGGTCATGCGTACGACCACGATACCGTTTACCTGAGGTTGACCCGTGCGCAGGAGAAGGCAGACATACGCAGGACGACCAGAGCCTTCGAGAAGGTCACCCCCGGCTGGGAGAGGAATGGCTGGTCCACCCCATGGTGGTTGAGCACGCCCAATACCCTGGAACTTCTGATGGAAGATAGGTTTCTCAGCCACAGCGACTTTCTGAACGATGAGCTCCCGTATACGGTTCACAAGAAGGGAAAGAAGATCGTCGAGATCCCATTGTCTATCGGCGTCAATGACGTGATTGGTTCACCGGAAACCTTCGAGAAGCGGTTCAAGACCACGTTCGACTACTTGTATAAGCTTGGCAAGTCCGGCAAGCCGAAGATATTTAATTTTAACGTGCATGCGTTTATCGCAGGACGTCCTCATTGGATCGTCCCATTCGAGAACGTACTGAGATACTCTCTCAGTCTTCCCAGAGTCTGGCTCACGACGCGAGACAAGATCGCAAAATGGTGGCTTGGCGCCTATCCTGAAGGCCAGGTCGAGCTACCATAGATGCGAGTATTCTGGTTCGTCCTTCGAGCAAATAATACCTTATCTCGATTGCGATGCATTTCCGGTGGTGTTCCGCAAGAAATCCTCGAAGATCCGTCTGTATACACTGCGGAAATATGTACGCCTCTGTCTCACTTCTTGAATCACGAGTTTCTTTCTCGCACCAGACCCTTGCAGCGCCCAAACCCCATCTTTCCTGAACCAGCGTTCGACCATGCTTGTGGTCGCTGCCTGACCGTCGCCCTGGAATAGGTAATGCAGCCCATCAACGACCGCTACCTGATACTTCGTCTTCTGGCTCCGGGCCAGATGACTCGCTCCACTCGGCAATTTCAAGACGCTGTCACCGTGCCACTGAAGAGTCCTGAAATCGCCGACGCTGCCGATGATAGGGTCCCGTTCCCCCTCAGCAGTCAGCCTTACGTCGAAGAATCCGACTTCTTTGCCAGCGGGGTTGGGACCAACGATCCCTCCGTTGGCGACGCAGAACATCTGCATAGAGTAGCAGGTGTTGAACGATGGAAGGTGTAATCTTCTAATCAGTCTGAAGAACTCAATCTCCTCATCGTGATGCCTGTTGGTCTCCGGTGAGTATGCTGTGGCGGGTGAGCCCAGAGCCACGACAGCAGTGTAGGCGCGCTCTTCCAAGCTGTCAAGAGGTATCGCGTCGTTCTTGTATAGACGGACAACATCGGAGCGGGCGTTCTTATCCTTGAGATAGGACCCTACTATGCCGGCATGTTCCCATTCCACATGTTGCAAGACCAAGACCTTAGGGGCTCGAGGCAAGGCCACTCAGCGCGCAATTGTTCTATTAATCAGTTGCATCAGTTTCCCGAAAAGGATTCGGTCCATCTTTGTGCAACTCCAGGTAGGCGGGGCGCGACAGAATTTCCCCTCGGCCCTGCCTGCGGTCCAGACAAATTTCATCACAGAGTGCGGAAGAGTTCCATGCGGCCCTGACTAACGGTTAAGAGCACCCTACATCTACAGCAATGCAAGAGCGACCGTCAAGGAGGTTGCTGTGGAGACTACTCTCATGAATAGAAAAATTTCGAGGAACAGGAAACTGCGGGATGACGGTGCGGTCCGGGTGAAAACAGGAGGCCAGTGGCTCATCAAACTGCTTCAGAAGAAGGATGTCCAATTCGTTTTTGGAACAACCGGTGCAGGAATGCCAGACATTCAGGATGCCATGGTGGTCGAAAAACCGCCCAAATGGATCCAAGGCCTGCACGAATTCGTCTCAATCAGCGCCGCGGCAGGCTATGCCCTTGCATCAGGACGAGAGGGTGTCGCTCTCATTGACAGGATAGTGGGAACACAGAATGCGGTTGGCGCGTTCTACGGAGCGTACATGAACTGCTCTCCAACAGTCATCTTGGCGTCCTCTAACGTTCCAGGCGTGCCCATGGAAACAGGCGCCGTTGAGCTTCATTTCAGCAGCCATCAATCCCTCATGGTTGCTCCTTGGGTGAAGTGGTCAACTCAGGTCAATTCCTTGGAGACCCTCCCTGAGGACATAGACAAGGCCTTCTTCATGGCTCTCTCCGAGACGACTGGGCCGGTATACGTCACTCTGAGGCAGGACCTGATGGCCCGCAGAATCAGTAGAGGGAGAATCTCTCAAAACTTCAGACCCTTCATTTCGCGGACAGTCGCAGACGACGAGACGATTGAAAAGATCATCAAAGAACTAGTGTCGCACGATCACCCAGAAGTACTGGTTTCACATCTAGGGAGGAATCCCGACGCCGTAGGCTCCCTAATCGAATTTGCGCACGCGTTCGGAGTGTCGGTGAAGGAGCGCCGATTCTTCATGAACTACCCAACCGTGGACTCCCTTCATCTGGGGTTCGTGAGTCGCTACACACCTCCCCAACTCTCACGGGCCACCGACCTTGCAATCGCTCTCGAGACGGGCCTCCTTCCACACCAAGGTTTCGGGAAAAAAATCGACGCAATCGACCTGGCTAGCGACCCATTTCATCGGCAGGACGTCTATGCTGGCGGAGACTACGGTTCGTCGCTCTTTCCCGCGCTTGCGCGAGCCGCTTGCGACGTCGGACAGACGCTCAATAGGATCGTCAAGATGGGCCGAGGGAGGCTGACATCCACCGACTCTGCGAGAATAAGGGACAGAGCGGAAACCATTGCTCAGACTCACGAGGAGATCATCTCGGAATGGCGAGAGAGTGCGAGGCGAAGCTATGAGAGCGGCAAACTGGACGACTTCTCCATAGGATACGTCATCAACAAGCACTATTCACGGAGCCCCTCCCTCCGTTGGGTCAACGGCGCGGCGTCCTCTTGGGAGACGCTCCTCAAGACCGTCGAGGTCGATAGGCCAGGTTCCTACTTCGGAAACCCCAGCGGCCACCTCGGTGTGGGCGTCGGGATGGCGTACGGTGTGGCTCTCGCGAACAAAAGATACGGAAGCATCAGGTCCTACCGACGATACAAGACAGGTAGGATAGCCGGGCCCGAATATCCGGTCCTTTGTACCGTCGGCGACGGCGACGCGATATTCGGGAACATCTCATCTGCTCTCTGGACCTGTAGCCATTATGGAATAGGCGTGGTCTTCGCCATTCTGAACAATGCTTGCTGGGCGGCTGAATGGACCCCAATTGAGGAGTCGTCCCAGCACTGGGCACGTGACTCGAGGGATTTCGAGTTCCTTGATATCGACCAACCCAGGATTGATTTCTGTCAACTCGCGCGTGCTTTCGCGGTGGAGACGATGCTTGTCAAAACTCCGCAGGACTTCGACTCGGCCCTCGGGAGAGCGCTCAAGCTTGCGAATGAGGGGCGCCCAGTCCTGCTGGACCTGAAGATGGAAAAGTTCACCAAATCCAGGTCAGTTGTCCTCTAGGTCAGCCGCCCGCCAGAACGCGGATTAAGAAACCTCAGGCATGACCCACCCTTGCTGCCAGGATTCACTTTTTCATGTAAGAGACGAATATTCCCGCGAACAGGACGATCGAACCGAGAATTGATGCGGGGTTCGGAATCGTCATCGTTTCTATCGACTGAATACCGACGGTGGTGACGGGCACGGCGAACACCATTGTGGTCAACCTCCCTATCCTCTCCAACTTCACCATCCCATTCCAAAGAAATAGGGAGATTGCCCCTCCAGGAATTGAGACGTAGGCCAAGTCGATGATGAATCCTTCGGTGAACTGCGCATCGTGGCATGGAATTGAGCCAATGGGGAAGAGAATCGAGCCTAGTAGTAATGCAGTCCCCACGACCGCGGC
>JACPTA010000229.1 GCA_016193005.1 Nitrososphaerota archaeon
ACTGTGATGCTCCATCTTAGTGAGGACGACAAGATCGTCCTTCTTCATTCGCTCCTCGGCCCAAGCGAATCGGACAAGGTTAATCGACTCGGTCGTCCCTCTAGTGAAGATGACCTCTTCGCTCTTGCATTTGATGAAGGCTGCAGCTTTGCTCCTCGCCTTCTCGTAAGCCTCCGTGGCCTCTATGCTGAGCTGATGAACGGCTCGATGAATGTTCGCGTTGTGGTTAGAGTAGAAATCGGAAAGAGCATCAAGAACCACGTTTGGTTTCTGTGTGGTCGCAGCGTTATCCAGGTAGACTAGCCTCTTCCCGTTAACTTTTCTCTTCAGGATGGGGAAGTCTGCCCTTACTTTCTCCACGTCCAGCAGTTGCGACTTCAACAAAAGCAATCACCCACGGGGGCTAGACCTCAACAAAAACTGAATCTCCTTCTATTTTAACGTTGAAACGCTGCAGTGGCTCTGCTGCAGGCGGGTTGAAGACCTCGCCGGTCCTGAGATCGAACTGGGAAAGATGGAGCGCGCACACCACTCTCTCCTCTATCATGAAGCCGAGCGCAAGCTCGTAATACTCGTGAGTGCAAATCCCACTAACCGCGAAGACCTTTCCGTCGAAGTTGGAGAGGATGATCTTCTTGCCCTCAAGCTCGACACCCACGATCTTTCCGGGAGGCACTTCGGAAAGAGGAACCGCACGGACGTAGTGACCCGTAGAGCTCACTTCCGGTACTTGTAATGTCTCTCAAAGATGTCATCGGCCTGCTTGACCTCGACTTGGGCCTCTCCCGTAAGAGCGATGAGCGTCTCCCTGTCGAGGAGCCTTCTCTTCTCGCCATGCCACTTGCCCTCAAGGATGAACTTCGCACCCTCGCGTGCAATCTCGACTGGTATCCTAGCCAAGACAGGCTCGAAGAATCCGAGTATGATCATCTTCTTTGCCTCGTCAGGACTGAGCCCTCTCGTCATGAGGTAGAAGATCTGCTCCTCGTCGATCTGTGCGACGGACGCGGAGTGCGTTGCCTTCACTTCGTTCGTGTCGATTGAGAGGCCGGGGATTCCGTCAGACCTGGCCCGCTTATCGAGGATCATGGCGTGGTGGGCGAGATAGGAGCTCGAGTTCTTGGCGTTGCTCTTGATCTTGATCATCCCCTTGAAGATGGACTGCGACTCATCCTTGAGCACGCCTCTGGCGTGGGTTGCGGCCGTCGAGTCTGGTGAATTGTGAACTAGGTTCGATTCCAAGTCAAATCTCTGCTTGCCCCCGCAGAAGAAGACCTCAAAGCCCTCGACCGCTGAACCTCTACCGTTCATCAGCAGGTTCATTCTTGAGCGGGTAATCCACGAGCCGAGCAGGATTGCCGTGCTCGTAATCCGTGAGTCGTTCAGTGCCGAGACGTTCTTGTTTGAGAGGTACACAGTCTTTTCATCCAGGAGCTGCAGAGAGCTCACGCCGACGTTTGCGCCTGGCATGGTCCTGACCTCGAAGGCGGAGCTAACCAGAGAGATCTTGGAACTCTCCTTCGTGTAGAGTTCTTCGAAGAAGTTCAGCTTCGAACCTTCTTCAGCGTGAATGATGGTCTGCTCGATGATGCTTCCCTTCGGCTCGTGCACGAGGAGCATCTTTCTTATTGGAGCCTCGAGAACCAACCCTCTAGGGATATTAATGAAAGTGCCTGAATTGAAGAACGCGTTGTTGAAAGCCGCGTACTTCTCCCCCTCGGAGTTGACGAGCTTTGTCCCGAACAGCTCCCTCATCAGGCTCTCCCTCTTCGAGACCGCTTCGTGAATGCTCATCAGCTCGAGGCCTTTACGCGCGAGGGACTCGTCGAGGTCAACGTGCACCGTCGTCGCGTTTGCCTGGAGGAGAATGTTTGTCTCCTTGCCGCTCAGATAACCCTCGAAGTAGCTCCGAAGGTCAATTTCTTCCTCCTCCGTCCTGACGGAGAATTGGTTCGGGTCGAAATTCGAGACGTTCGTGTACTTTGTGTAGAGAGGAGAGAGCTCCAGAGGTAGCTCGAGGTAGCGCCTGAACGCATCGAGCCTGAAATTTCTGAGCCAGTCGGGCTCCCTGAACCGCTCGGAAAGCCTGATAACGTCTTCCTCGGTGAACACACCGGTAGCCTTCTGGGCCAACTACCTCACCACAAGTGGTAACGCTCGGCTCTTCTAGCCCACTGCGCCGGTCATTTCCAGCGCCATGAGCCGGTTGAGCTCTACAGCATAAGTCATCGGAAGCTCTTTGGTGAATGGTTCCACGAACCCGTTGACAATCATGCTGAGAGCGTCCCTCTCGCTTATCCCTCTAGACATCAGGTAGAATATCTGGTCCTCCCCGACCTTGCCGACGCTCGCCTCGTGAGTTACCGTTGCGTCGTCAGCCATGACCTCCATGTATGGGAAGGTTGAGGTCTTGGACTGCTCGTCCAGTAGAAGAGCGTCGCATCTAACTGTCGACTTTACGTTGTGCGCTCCTCTCGCAATGTGCAAGAGTCCTCTGTAGATTGCCGCGCCGCCGTCCTTGGAGACCGATTTTGAGATTATCTTCGAAGAGGTGTCTGAGGCGAGATGGATTATCTTGCCCCCCGTGTCCTGTATCTGGTTCGCGCCAGCGTAGGCCATGGACATTATCTCGGCCCTTGCGTTACGTCCCAGCAGGTAGATTGACGGGTACTTCATGTTCCTGCCCGAGCCTACCTCGCCGTTGAGCCAGGTTACGCTGGCATCCTCGTAGGCGTGGGCGCGCTTCGTGACCAAGTTGTAAACGTTCTTGCTCCAGTTCTGGATTGTGATGTACTTTATCGACGAGCCCTTCTTCGCGCATAGCTCGACTACTGCGGCATGAAGCATCGACTTGTCGTACATCGCTGCTGTGCAATTGTGGACGGCGAACCCCCGCACGAGGTACGAATTATCTCGTTCCACCTCTAGGTTGTAGACGAGTTCGTCAAAGTCTCCCTTCTCGATCTTCCTGACTGGGACAAAGAACAAGTTACTCCTTCTCCTCACTTCGCTCCATCTCTTGTCCTCGGTGAACTGGACTACGTACTGCGTTCTCCTTGTGATAGGCCTCCCGCCAATCTTGTCTTTCGAGCCCTTGCGAGTCGAGATGTTAGCGAAGATTCCGTTTCTGGCCAGGATCTCCTGAACCTGGTATGCCA
>JACPTA010000215.1 GCA_016193005.1 Nitrososphaerota archaeon
CAAGGGGAAGAAAGTCTCCCAGTCGGCGCTCACCACCTACAGGCTGATGATGCCCGAAGATGTCAATATCGGTGGGAACGTCTTCGGTGGCGCCATCGTCAAGTACATGGACATGATTGCAGCTGCGGTCGCTTTCAGGCATGCGAGGAAGAACGTCGTCACCGCCTCCATAGACAGGATGAACTTCTGGGCCCCCATCTACGTCGGAAATCTGCTAGTTCTGAAGGCATCAGTGAACTACGTTGGCAGGACGTCGATGGAGGTGGGAGTGAGAATCGAGATGGAGGACCTGCTCACGGGGAGGACGGCCGTCACGGGTTCCTGCTACCTCACCTACGTTGCGCTTGACACGCGTGGGAGACCCACGCCCATCCCTCCCGTCACCCCGGTCACGGAGGAAGAGAAGAGGCGCTACAGACAGGCGATGACTAGGAGGAAGCTCAGAGAAGAGGAGAGGGCAGTCTTGCAGAGAGCATGACTATTTCATTCTGCGCTCAAACTTTCTAAATCTCCGTTCTATTATCCGAAATCAAAGGCTCGAGCTATGATGTCTACCATCGCAGAAGCCATCGAACTCGCCAGGACAGGCAACAGTAGGGCCGCCGCCGACCTGTTGCAGGGACAATTCGAGACCCTTCAGACCCCAGAGCGGATGGTGCAGCTTTGCGAATGGATCGCGACGTGTTTCGAGGGGCTCGACGACAATGTCCAAGCAGGTAACTGGTACGAGATGGCGGGCGAGCTGATACTGGCTGAGAGGAGTGCCGTCTATCCCGTGCGCGCCATCCGTGCGGTAGACGAGTACGAAAAAGCGCTAGAGTGCTATCGTCGTGCGATGGACGAGGAGTTCGTCGAGAGATGCACGCAGGTCCTCCGAGAGCTCAGGAGCTCTTGCGCGTCTTCATAGTTGCTCTGTCTATCCCCAGTAGTCCCTTCAGCAATCTGCTGTGTTTCTCTTCATCCATGTCAATGGAGTTCAGCAGGAGCTTAACTGCAGAGTCTGCCCCATCTATCTTTATCGGCTGTTCAGTCGCATTCTCCTCCTCTCGAATCATCGCTTCGATCTGCAGGCACAGGTTCTTTCATTTTTGCAATTGGGTTGGTCGCGGGTCTGGGCGGTCCCGTTATCGTTTCATATTGGAAGACTCAGAACAGAAACAACTCCCATTCCAATCCCGATGAGACCGCAAGGAACAGGGCTAGGTTCCTAACCGCGTACATGATATCCTTGGCATCGGACTCCACAACTTTGGCGAGGGACTCGCCCTTGGTGCTGCGTCCGCGGCCGGACAGGTCTCCCTTACTACTGTTCTTGTAGTTGGGTTCGCGCTTCACAACGGGACCGAGGGAATGGGAATCACCGGCCCGATCTCTGACATTCCCCTCCGTGTCAAGGACCCGTTGTTGATGGGTTTCCTCGCGGGGTTTCCAACCATCTTGGGAAGCGTGCTCGGGTCTCTCGCCTATTCGGAACTCATGGGCATTCTCTTCTTCTCAGCCGCCTTGGGCGCGCTGCTGTACGTTATCATTGAACTGATCAGAGTTTCTTACTCACCGAGGAGTACCTTCTTCGGCATCCTTCTCATGTACTTCACAAGCCTGCTCGTTGCTACTTGACAGAACTCGTCGAGTCACCCTCATTCACTGCCTTCCTCCTATTCATCATCTTCGTGTGACACTCTTCGCATATCGTCTCTTCTCTGAGCCCTATCTTGAACGGATGGGCTTTGGAATCTATCCCCGAATCACAGAGATAACACTTGAGTTGGATTACCTATCACCTTGCTCCGGAGAGTAAATTCTCCTCTTCTGTGTGTTGCCTCGTCCTCTAAAGTGCCAGACTTGGCCTTCACCATCAAAGGCCTCCGCCCATCTAACCAATTCCTCGGGTTCGTCTTCAGCAAGTGAGGGCTCCTCGAGTTCGGTGTCGCAGTAGGCTCCTCGCTTCATTCCGGGAACTCGACCTTCCCTGCAACGTGGACCCTGCGCTTTTCTAACAACCCCCTGCGCTTGAAGTGCCACACCTCGGCATCCCCGTTAAAGCTTCTTCCCCATTTGATGAGCTCCTCAAGTTCGTCCTTCCTCACCCTTGCTCGACCGCTCTTTACCTGAACCAAGAGAACATGCCCCTCCTTGGCGGCGATGACATCGACTGCCCCATGTGAGCCAGCGCTCCTGGAGACATGAAACCCTTCCTTCCTTAAGATCTCCATGACTCTGTACTCTTTCGCTCGCCCCCGACCATACTGTCGATTAACCAATCGGAACCAACTCCTTAACGCTCATGTGGAAGCCCTTCGTCGAATCTCGGAGACTGTAACTTGATAGGTCGGGCTTGACAAATAAGACGTACAATCTCATCCTCAAAGCGTTGACCAGGCTAACACCAGAGCGGTGGTAGTGACCGGACTTAGTCATTCCAGTAGTCACATCGATCAGGACTCGCTCCCCATCTGGATTTGTAGCAACGAAGTCGAATGGGACGTACCTCCTAACCGCTGTTACGTCGTATATATCGGTAAATCCAAGCTTCGGCAGGATTCTCTCAAATGCTAACTGTTCGGCTCGTTTAGCGATTTCGGCGTCGGACGCGCCCCAGTTCCTGATTTTCCATCTCCGAGCCGATTCGTTGACTCGGGCCCTGTTATTCTCGACATAACGACGATGCATTGCAGTATTATTCTTGCGTTTGCAGGCTTCGGAACAGAGGGCCCACCTGCCCCTGCCAGAGCGATAGAAGACCGCGCCGCAAATCTTACAGTTTTGTTGCTTGTTGGGCATCACAGACCCTAACTCAACGCTCTAGTGCGCCACTTCCACGCGTCTGAACTCGTGTGACAGGACCCTCGACTTCCCATTGACTGGCGTTAGACGCCGTCGTCACCCGACTAGTGCGACAGTCGATTTCATGTCCCCTGTGTCCGTAATCCCGTGAGGGTATATCAGCACCAATACTCTTGTAATCCGAATGATTCTTGTCTGACTAATCTAAACATCCGTTAGCCCAACGTCGCTCGCTAAGCTTATCACAATGACAAGGTTAGGCTCCCGCGAACCAATTGCAATTGGACGAGGTGCACGATTCTCTGGCACAGGCCGAGAAGCGTCTCCAAGGTACCGTGGGGAGAAGAGAGAGGTTGCTCAAGGAGAGCAGGGACATCATCTCTTCCTGCTCCAAGGCCATAGTGCATCTTCACACTCGTAAGTTTCAAGATTCCAGAAAGGAGCTTGGCAATGCCAGGAGATTGCTCAGGGACCTCAGGAAGGACCATGATGCCGCGCTTTCGAGATACTTGATATCTCCAGAGGCTGAATTCGTCGAAGCCTCGACCGTCACGGCTGTTGTGAGAGGAGAGGAGCTGCCCTCCATGGCTTCGCTAGGAGTGGGACCTGAGGGCTACCTTCTGGGCCTTCTAGACAGCATAGGGGAGATGAAGAGGTTGGTTCTGGACTCGATAATGGACGGAAAGATGGTTAAAGCGAGGCAGTACTTTTCGCTAATGGAGAGGCTCTACGGTGTCCTTTCCCCCTTCGCGGCATTCGACAACATTGTGAACGGAACGAGACGGAAGATTGATCTCGCGAGGATACTGATAGAGGACATCAGGGGGGTGCTCGCCGAGGAGGCAAGAAGGGAAAAACTCACTTCTTCAATGCAGAGGCTTCAGAAGAAGATTGAAGCTTCGAGAAAGAGATAGTGCGGAAGAAGCAGAGCTAGGCTTCTTCGCGGAGTTACAGAAGCTCATCCATCGGAAGAGGTCTAGTCTTCCCAAGAGGTTGAGAAGGATTTGCTCCGTCGATGCACGCTATACCGAGAGAAGGGCCGTTTCCGTCGCCTCGCTGTTCGAGGACGGGGAGCAACTCGCCGTCAGCGTATACCGCGGCAGTTTTACCTTCCCTTACATCAGCGGCCTGATGTACTTGCACGAGGGACCGTTCGTGGTGGAGGCTGTGAGGAGATTGAAGATCAAGCCGCAACTCGTCTGTTTTGACGCGCATGGTCTCGCTCATCCTAGGTCCACCGGGCTCGCGACAACCTGTGGAGCCGTCCTTGGAATCCCGAGCGTCGGGATCGCGAAGAGCCTACTCGTCGGGAAGACTGTCAGCTACAAAGAAGGCTTCGAGAAGGTCATTTACAATGATAAGGTCGTAGGGCTGATGACAGGCGTCGGAGGGAAGGAGAGGTGCTGGAGCCAAGGCTATTCCGTCAGCTTCAGGGAGCTTGAGTCGATTATCCGCAGATACGGTCAAATCTTTCTGAAGGCGATGGAGGAATCGAACCGCCTAAGCAAGAGTGAAACGCTCGATTGAAGATCCTCAAGCCGGTATTGATCCCGTCGATGCTCGAACTCGTGCACGCGGGTGCAAATCGGGCTGCAGTCTCACTTTCCACCACAGAGTTAGCAAAAAGGCTGGGACAGAGTCAGCAGGCGGCATCACAGCACCTTATGGAGCTCGAGCGGGCCGGACTGATCGAGAGGAGGAGGGCAGGACTGAGACTATCTGTGAGGATAACTCGAGAGGGAATGGGCGCGCTCGAGTCTCTATACTCTGAGCTGAAAGGTGCAATAGAAGGCACAGTGAACAGATATGCCTTCCACGGGAAGCTCTTCCAAGGGCTGGGGGAAGGAGGGTATTACATTGGACTCGACGGGTACAAGAATCAATTTTCCAAGCTTCTCGGGTACGAGCCCTTCCCTGGTACCCTCAACATAAAGCTGGAGTCTTCCATCGACGTGGAACAGAAGAGACAGCTCCGACTTCGAGAAGGGCTGAGGATAGAAGGGTTCGAGAACGGGACTCGAACCTACGGAGGTGCCACTTGCTACAACGCTGTGGTAAACGGGAAGCACCGTGCCGCGGTCTTGGTCATCGACAGAACTCATTACGACGATACTGTGCTCGAGCTCATCTCTCCCAGACACCTGCGGAAGGAATTGGCCCTGAAGGATGGAGATGAGGTCCTCGTCGAGGTCTCGCTCTAGGCGAACTGGTCGACGATTCTTGATGTCTTTACAGAAGGCATCGGGCTGTTCAGCCTCTTAACCTTGACATGTAGCCCGCGCCTCTCCGCCTCCCGTTCGATCTCCTCTTCCCTGTGGCTCTGGTCGTAACCAAGTGCCACGATGTCAGGCCTGACCCTCTCAAGAGTATCGTAGATGCTTCCCTCTCCCCCAAGGACTGCGGCGTCAACGTTCTTTATCGAGGACACTAGCTCAACCCTTAGGTCTTCTCTGGTGATTGGGTTCCTCCCCTTATTCTTCGAGACGGTCTTGTCTCTCGCGACAACTACGACCAGAACATCTCCAAGTTTTTTCGCTTCTCTGACCGTGTGAATGTGACCCGGATGAATGATCTCGAAGGCTCCGCCGATCATCACCACCCTTACCTTCCTCCTTCCTTGGGGCGTCAGCTGAAACCCCTGACCCCTCCTCTCCAGAAGGCGTTCCCTGAGCATCCTCCTCAAGACCTTTCGAATCTCTTCCGGAGTGAACCCGCCTTTCCTCGCAATCTCGTCAGAGGACGCAACACTACCTTCAGTTCTGAGTGAGTAAACCGCGCCCAGAATATTCTTGGTGTTCATCGTCTACCATTCTATCTTCATTCGGTCTGTGTATGTGAGCGAATCAAGGAGCCCTTCGGCGTACCCCACGCTGAGCATCGCAAGTTCG
>JACPTA010000216.1 GCA_016193005.1 Nitrososphaerota archaeon
CACCTTGGAAGTCCTTTCCTGTGCTGTCAAGAATCTCCTCAGTAATAGGGATCGTCAAACCGGCGCCAATCGCGTCGGTGAAACTCCCCTGCGGTGTTCTGACCTTCCTGGGCCGAAAAGCGTCCAAGTAGAGCAGAACCCTCACCTTCTTTGGTACGCGGTCCGCCACGGCTGCTACGACCTTCCCGGCAAAGCTGTGTCCCACCAATACGAAATCGTCGAGGTCGTTGTAATTGATTACGTTCAGAACGTCTTGAACCGCAGTTTCAATGTCGACATCCTTGGAAGCGAGGTGGACTCTATCTCCCATCCCGGTGAGAGTGATAGAGTGGACTTCATGTCCCTCCTTCTCAAGCAGTGGGGCGACCTTCTTCCAGGCCCACCCTCCTAACCAAGCTCCAGGCACAAGAACAAATGTTGTCACGATGATTTCACGAAGACCGATTTTAGGCGTCCCTTGGTAATATTTTTATGGATTTCCGACCATATTTGTTGTCGGAAGTTCCGGCGACCGCACCTACCCACAATAATGGTAGACCACGCTCCTCGATATAGTAACGGCTGAACGTCAAATCGCAGATATCAAACGATCAAGTTCTCCCGGAAAAATGACCAGATGGACGCCAATTCTGCTCCGACGCGCAGCATTGCTATTCTTCGCAAGTCTTCCATAAGCCGAAGTGCCGATTGCCACCTGGGTCGGTACCAGCTAATCTCCGACTTCTTGCAGAGATTCGGCATGGTAACAATTGCTTAAAACAGCAGCAATACTAACTACATTGCAGCCATTCTGCTATGGCAGAGTTAACCACAGTCACCTTCGCGTTCTATGCAGCGGCCGTGATTCTAGCGATAGGCTTCACGGGCAACATGCTCTTCCGCCGCACTGGCTTCCCAGAGATACTATTCCTTGTCTTCTTCGGAATGATTCTCGGACCTTGGCTGGGAGTCTTCAAGCAGGAGAGTCTGATACCAATCCTTCCTTATCTCAGCACGTTGGCGTTCATGATGATACTGTTCAATGGTGGTCTAGACCTCAATCTGAGGCAGCTCATATCTCAGAGCACCCGGGCCACAATTCTCGCGGTCACTTACTTCATATTTGTGACACTTGCTGTAACACTCTTCGCCCGATTCTTCTTCGAGATGGACTGGATCCTAGCAATGATGTTCGGCCCCATGATAGCGGGCACGAGTTCCGTCGTGATCATTCCCCTTGTCAACAGGATCGGTGTGAATCCGGACACGGCCACCACGCTAGCCGTGGAATCCGCCATCACCGACATCCTCAACGTCATCTTCCTTTTCGTCCTTCTGGACCTACAAATCGGGGGAGTAGTCGACATCCGTCAAGCGGGCACAGACCTAGTTTCGCGTTTCTCAGTAGGAATTGTTCTGGGATTAATCTTGGGGATGGTTTGGCTAAGAATACTCTACGCAACTAGAAACGAGGAGTTCACTTACATCTCGACTCTGGCCACACTGATTGGGGGGTTCCAGCTTTCCGAATCGCTCGGAGGCAGCGGCGTGCTGACAGCTCTAGTGCTCGGGGTGATTATGGGGAACGATGCCGACGTTCTCCGGGTCTTTCCGCTGCGAATCAAATTGCAGTTGCTAGAGGAGACAAAGCGATTCATCTTCAGGTTTCAGGGAGAAATGGCATTCCTGATGAGATCATTCTTCTTCGTTTTCCTCGGCCTTATCTACAATCCCACAATAGCGGTCAGCACTCCGATACTACTCGCGTCATTCATCATGCTCGGTATTAATCTTGCACTTCGGTACATCGCCGCCACCTTAGCCACATTTCGGAGCCAGATGAGCATGGACAAGGCGACCATTACAGTGATGAGCGGACAAGGCTTGGCACATGCGGCGTTGAGTCTTGTACCACTTCAATTTGGACTTCCAAATGCATTTATCTATGTCGCGGTTGTGATCAACGTTATCATTCTGACAAATATCGTGACGTCCGTGTCGGCGGCATACATCAAATACCGAGCAAAGGAGCGCCTCAAGGCCACGAAAGGAATTCCCTCAGGTCCGTTAATCCCTCCAACTGGGACCTAAATTCGGACGACATATCTTGCCGCCAGCCCCAAGCGTCATGAGTCATTCTCTTTATATCTGGATGATCAGTGTCAAAGACAGTTTGAATTTCGGTGCTCCACACCAACTTGGAATCAGGCCAAAGAAGAATCAGAGGTTTCGAAAGGGGAATGTTAGATGAAGTTTGAGAAAGAGCTAATCGTTGGAGCCATCAAACCATCGGCTCCATACTCGCCCGGCGTGCGCTGCGGGCCCGTGATCTACGCGGCAGCCACCGCAACCGACTGGAAAACTGGCTTGGCTGTGAATGGGACCATTGAAGAGGAGACGAAGAGAACGATTGAAAACCTGAAGCGAGTGCTGGAATCCGCGGACAGTTCGCTCAAAGACGTGATTAAAGCGACTGTTTACCTTACGAACTTTGACGACTTTGACAGGTACAACAAGGTTTATGCGCGATATTTCAAAGAAGGAGGCTATCCAGCACGGGCCACAATTGGGGTTTCCAGACTGTTCGGAAACGGGAAGATCGAAATTGATATCATTGCACTAAGCAGAAAGAAGATCAGGCGGAAAAGGAATTAACGTGTGCAGACTCTAGTTCCCCCCAAGAATACTACTACTGAGACGAGACCTAATAACTGACGATTCATCAGAGCCTTCCAATGGTGGATTATTTCACCGTTCTCGGACTGATTAGCGCATTCTCTGTATTGATCCCGGGAATCGTCATTTTGACCCGTTTTGGTCGGGTCAAGGTGACTCCATTCAAGACACTTACCATCCTGATATCACTCTTCGCCATCATCCACGGCATATACCATCTGTTGCTGTTGGCTGGGAACCCTGCCCTAGGTAACATCCTTGACCTGCTTACCGTCCTGATCTTGATTGCAATCGGGGCTTACTACAATACGAGGGTGAGTTAGTTGGTTTTAGAGACGATAGCGCCTATCGCAAGAAACCTAGTTCCTCCAGGACTGATCGTTGCCCTAGTCCTGTTCCTGGCGCTGGCAATCAGGTCCAAGACCATCGGCAGCCTGCAGGCTGAGCTCTCGATATTCCTGACCATCTGGGTCGTGGCAGAACTACTGCGTGTATTGGGAATACTCAACTTAATTGGGACCAGCCCTACACTCCAGCTCATCACAGTCACCATCCATACCCTGTCAATGGTCGCGTTCGGCCTCTTCATTCTGTTTCGGTTCTACAGGGTGTCAAAAAGAGGCAGGTAATCATTGGAAAAGCAGGCGCCTTTCAGAGAGATGTTGCTCAAAGCAATCTGGACGAGTCTCGATGAGATATTTGGACAGACCTCGGCGAAGGCTGTCGCGTTCTACGTCGACCCCAAGATTGCAATCTCGAACGCAACCCTCTTTTCAGAGAGTCTCCGAAAGATATTCCGGGAAGGCTCGAAGGTTCTGGAGGAAAAATGCGCCGAGAAACTCTACAATGGTCTCGGAATCCAATTTCAAAAGAAAGAAGACTGGAACCTCGTCGACTACATTGCAGATGCGGAAAGAAAGTTTTCAGCAGCGAAACAATAGGTTCGTAACTGTTCGCCCGCCTAGAATTTCTAATCCTCAAGACGCATGGTGGCCTAGCGCGCAATTCGTGCAATTTCTAACGCG
>JACPTA010000221.1 GCA_016193005.1 Nitrososphaerota archaeon
AAGGAAAGAACCGAGCCTCGCGTTCGGTTCGGATAGCTACTATAACCTGTATGGCACAGCAGACAAGAAGCTCATGGCCGTCGCAGCGATAGAGAGCGAGTTCTGGCGGAACCTAACGGTTAAACTGGGATTGGATGATTTCGCGTCCCTAAAGCGTGGCAGCAGAGATGAGAGAATGAGTTTGAAGTCCAGGATGGCCGAGGTTTTCTCAACGAAGACAAGGGATGAGTGGTCGAAGATGCTCATGATGTCAGATACGTGCGCGACGCCAGTCCTCGCTATCGAAGAGGCGCTCGATTCAGACTGGGCAAAGAGCTCAGGGGTCGTCAGGAAAAATTCATCGGGAAAGAGGGTTCTCGGCACGCCGATTCGTTTCAGTCCACATCAGAAAACAATCGAAATGCCTGCCCCAGCGCTCGGCGAGCACACGCGCCCGATACTGAGTCGCATCGGCTATTCGAAAAAGAGGGTCGATTCGATGATTAGAGAGGGAGTCGTTTCGGTCGCCTAGACTGGAACGCTTTTAACTCGACGGCCGTGTCTCGGGTTGAGCCTTTTTGAGAATTGAAGAGGTGAGCAAGGTCGCCGTGCTCGGGGCTGGCACGATGGGCCACGGCATTGCCGAGGTCGCTGCGCTGGCAGGATACCAGGTCTCACTTTACGACGTTGAACAGAAGTTCCTAGATTCAGGGCTCCAGAAAATCCGCTGGAGCCTAGCCAAACTTGAGGAGAAGGGGAACCTCCCTCACCAAAGGGCCGAGGAGACATTCGCGAGAGTGAAGCCAACTCTCAGCCTTGACCAGGCTGTCTCGGACGCCGATGTCGTAATCGAGGCCGTTCCGGAGGACCCAGAACTCAAGAAGAAGATCTTTTCCCAGATTGACAAGATCAACCGCAGGGCCCTTCTGGCCTCGAACACAAGTACAATACCAATATCCGAGATTTCGTCCGCGAGTCGCAGGAAGGAAAATTTCGTGGGCCTGCACTTCTTCAACCCGCCAGTTCTCATGCGCCTAGTTGAGGTCGTGCGAGGAGGAGAGACGGACGACGCCACGATCTCCCTTGCGAAGGACTTGGTCAAGAAATTTGGGAAGCAGTCCGTCATCTGCAATAAGGACGTCCCAGGCTTCATCGTGAACCGAATCCTCGGACCCCTGATGAACGAGGCGGCTTGGATGGTGGCCAGGAACAAGACGACGGTCGAAGCGGTAGATTCCTGCGCAATTTTCAGAGCGGGCCTGCCAATGGGAGTCTTCGAGCTGGCAGACTACTCGGGAATAGACACCATCTACAGAGCATCAGAGGCGATGAGGCAGAGAGGGGCGAGCAGCATCCCAGTTGCGCCGCAGTTCAAGAAACTGAACGAGCAGGGTAAGCTGGGGAACAAGAGCGGCGAAGGCTTCTACAAGCACATCGGTGAAGGGGGGAGACCAGCCATCGCCAGGGACAAGGGAGAGAGCCTCGACCCGCTCACTATCTTCGCGCCTGCGATCAACTCGTGCGCCTGGCTCATACGGAACGGCGTGAGCACGAAGGAGGAGATAGACATCGCCGTCAAACTGGGACTGGGTTTCCCCGACGGCATCCTGCAGATGGCTGACAGGTGGGGGCTCGACAAGCTGGTCTCGACGCTCAGAGAGAAGGAAAAGGAGTACGGGAACGCTTACGCCCCTGACCCGCTGCTGGTTGAGATGGCTGAGCGTGGGAAGACTGGTGTCGCTGCAGGGGCGGGGTTCTATGACTACACGTCAGCTGAGAAGAGATACGAGGAGATGACGCTGAGGAAGTCACCTCCGGTCGCATGGGTGGTGCTCAACCGCCCGCATCGGCTCAACGCCATCACCCCCAAGATGATTGACGAACTCGAGATGTGCCTGAAGGAAGTCGACAGAGACGGTTCGATCAGGGTGGTAGGGATAAGAGGTGAAGGGGACAAGGCGTTCAGTGCCGGAGCTGACATATCCAGCTACGAGTTTTCCTCCCCCTCGAAAGTCTTTGACGCCTCTAGGAGATGGTTCGAGGTCTTCACACTGGTCGAGAGACTCTCAAAACCCGTCGTCGCCGCGATTAATGGCTATGCCTTCGGCGGGGGCTGTGAGCTGGTGCTTGCGTGCGATTTTAGACTGGCATCGAAGAGTTCGCAGATCGGTCTCACGGAGACCAACCTCGGCCTTATGCCTGGTGCTGGAGGGACCCAAAAACTAGTCAGAGTCGTGGGATTATCCAACGCGAAGCGGATGATCTTCTTCGGGGAGAGGGTCCCCGCCGAAGAGGCGCTCAGGATTGGACTCGTAGACGCCGTCTTCAGCAACGAGGAGTTCGACTCGAAGGTGGACGAATTTGTCGCCAAGCTAGCGAAGAGGGCCCCGATTGCGCTGAAATTCGCAAAGCGCGCCCTCAATCTTTCTTTCCAAGTTCCGACTGACCTCGGGCAACTCTTCGAAGCAGGCGCGTTCAGCCTCCTGGTCACCACGCAGGACGTCTCCGAAGGTATCTCCGCCTTCCTCTCCAAAAGGGAGCCGGAATTCAAGGGAGAATGAACCGGAACTGCGAACGAATATATATCGTTGAGTGTGCATGCGCACCACTTGTCCTCTTCCACGCAAATATTGTGGAAACCAGAGTACGATGAGCTCAGACAGTGGGCTCGGGAGTTCGCAACCAGGGAGATTGCACCCGTTGCTGAGAAGATAGACAGGACGGATGAGTATCCTTTCGAGCTTACCAGGAAGATGGGGAAGTACGGGCTGCTGGGTCTCAACATCCCTCAGGAGTACGGCGGGGCGGGGCTCGACCTGATGAGCTCTGTGGTAGTGGGAGAGGAGATAGCGAAGGTGGGTCTGTCCGCGGGGCTCATTATCGGCGTCCAGAATGGTCTTGCGGGACACGCCATAGCTGCCTTCGGAACGAAGGAGCAGAAGGAAAAGTTCCTTCCCAAGCTCGTAAATGGAGAACTCTTGGGGAGCTACGGCCTCACTGAGCCGGGGGCCGGTTCTGACGCGGCCGCGGTTATGACGAAAGCTGAGAAGACCGGCGACTCCTACAGGATTAACGGCTCGAAGATTTGGATTTCCCAGGGACTCGTGACCGATCTGGTTGTCCTCTTCACTCGAACCGGAACGGTGGAGGATGGTGCTGCAGGTATGACGACTTTCAT
>JACPTA010000222.1 GCA_016193005.1 Nitrososphaerota archaeon
GATCGAGCGGCCTTTCCAATTCGAGCGTAATCCTTCGACCATCGTAATCAGAACGCGTCTCAGCCCCGTCAAGCTTGATGATACCGACCTGCATCTCGCATGCGTCAAAATGGATTACTCTCAGGCCCTGTCTCACGGGCGCCAGGACGATCGAAGCGTGCCCTTCAAGCCTCCTCTGAGTGAAATCGAGCTTGAGTTCGAGCCTGATGTGGGACGTCAGATATTCCTTATCGGGAGGGTAGTGTGGACGCGACCCGGCGATTATGAAACTCCTGGTCATCGAGCTGCACTTCCAAGAGGTCACTCAGAGAGCCGTAAATTCGTTTGGTTCCGATAGCCTGTCGGAGAGTTGGCTGAACGATTACAGCCACCCCTTCTTGACCGCTCTGCTGTATGCGTTCCAGTACGGGTCGTAGTAAGGAGGGAAGTATCTTTTCGCTCTCCTCTCATTACCGATCAGCCAAAGCCCTGATGGTCCCTCCTTGACCACCTCGCCGACTAGGTAGCTCTGTATGCCGGCCCTCGAGAGCTTGCGTCGAACTTGGTCGGTCTTCTTCTTCGAGCAGGTGATAATCAGAGCCCCCTCGCTGAGAGTGGTGAGCGGGTCCAGTCTGAAGAGTGAACATATCTTTCGAGTCTCGTCGGAGACGAAGATCTTCAGTGGGTCAACTTCGATCCTCCTCCCCGAAGCTTCAGCAAGTTCGTATAGCCCGCCGAGAACCCCTCCCTCGGTCGCGTCGTGCATCGAGGATACTCCATCTCCCTTTATCCCAACGGACGAGGCCGACAGTGCGTCCTTCACGGTCGAACACGAGGGCAGATAGTCCGCCGCCTTCCTCCGGACTGACCTACCAAGCTCTGCCGTCACGCTCTCGGGAAAAACACGCGCAAGAACCGCCGTCGTTTCGATCGCTGCGCCCTTCGTAATTATGACCGAGTCGCCTCCACGGGCCATCGCAGGCGTGAGGTATCTCCCCTCCTTGGTGGAACCCATCAAGAAACCGCCTCCGACAATCGTAAAGTCGCATCCGAGATACTTCCCCGTGTGTCCCCCCACGATCGATATTCCGAGCCTCCTGCACTCGCTGCTGACCTCCCTGAAGTATGACCCGAAATCGTCCATCGTGAGCGCTGGAGGCAGGTTGAAGTTGAACACTGCAAACTCCGGAGGGACAGCGCTCGTCGTGAAGTCGGACGCAAGCTCATGCACCGTCAGCCACGCCGATTCCTTCATCCCAAGGGAAGGTATGATTGAGAGGGGGTCACTGGTGATGACCATGGCGCGGTCCCTTCCCAGAGAGATTATCGCGTTATCGAATCCGAGTGAGGGGCCGACAAGACTGGCAGGGCTCCTCGCACCCGTGTTCTTCATCACGACTTCCCTCAAGAACTTTCTGCTCACCTTTCCGAGTTCCAGAGCACTCAACTGCTTGGCGGAGCCGACCCTCCTCTCCTTTTATAGATGTATACCAGATTGTAGCGAAAACGGGGATTTCTTCGGATGAGTTCGCACATGGTCGTTCACTACGATGAGATTGGCACGAAGGGGAACAACAGGTCGGTGTTCGAAAGGTGCCTCGAGAGGAATCTGATGGCCTCGCTTGTTGGCCTTCCTGTTTCGAAGATCGAGAAGGTGAACCAGCGCTTTCTGATCGAGGTTGAGAGAGAAAGGCTTCCCGAGGCAATGGTCATCGCATCGAGGACTTTCGGCGTCGCTTGGCTCGCCGAAGCGCGGATTGCCAGCTTGGCTTACGAGTCAATCAGGGAAGGCGCGCTCGAAATCGCCGGTGAGGGAAGGGTGGCGAAAAAGTCCTCGTTCAGGATTGATGCCCGCAGGGCGAACAAGCAATTCCCGATGAACTCACACGAGCTGTCCGTTCGGTTGGGAGACGACGTCAGGAAGGCTACCGGGCTCAAGGTCGACCTGTCCGGCGCTGAGTTGTCCCTCCACGTGGACGTGCTCGATGGCCGTGCCTTGGTCTACACCGAGAAGAGGAAGGGTCCCGGCGGCTTGCCCGTGGGAGTGAGTGGGAAGGTCATCCACCTGCTCTCGGGAGGCATCGACTCGCCCGCTGCGGCATGGTTGATGATGAAGCGAGGATGCACTCCAATCTATCTTCATTTTTACGTCGCGCCGGACCCCAAACTGGTTCTTGAGACAAAGATTCCGAAGATACTCAGGACCCTCGCGAAATACTCCGGCAAATCTACCCTGATTCTCTTGCCTTTCTCCGTCTATCAGGTGACCTGCGCCGAGGTGCCCTCCGAGAACGAACCGGTACTGTTCCGCCACTTCATGCGCCTCGTCGCCGAGAAGCTCGCGAATGAATTTCACGCCGACGGAATCGCTACGGGGGACAATCTCGCACAGGTAGCGTCGCAGACTCTTCAGAATTTGGCTTGCATTGACATGGGAGGCAAGCTCCCGGTTCATCGCCCCCTGCTGAGCTATGATAAGGCGGAGATCATCGAGCTCTCAAAGACAATAGGCACGTACGAGGCCTCGGTCGAACCTTACAAGGACTGCTGCGCGATCATATCAAAGCATCCGAAGACGAGACTCAAACCAATGGCCGTAGAGTTCTACTCAAGGGAGCTTGACTTCGACGCGCTTTCCGAGAAGACAATCATGCAAGGCTCCCTCGCTGTCTTCGACCCTCACGAGGAATCGATGCTGATAACGCCACTGCGGACTGAGGCAACTTCAGTTCGGCGATGAGGTCGACCTCACACTCAATCGGTCCGACTGAATGCTGCAGGTCATGTGCGCGGTTACTTATTTGCACAATCATAACCCATACACGATTTGTTGACTAAATGGCAAAAAACCTTTTAAGAGGATTCGGGTTAAAAGCGCCTGACGACTCGTGGCAGATCCGCTCCATGAAGAACTCGCCTCTGTCAAACGACAGATCGGAGACTTCTTCCAGCTAGATTTTGAGAACGGGGAGATTCACCTCCACTCGGTAAAAGGAAGGGCGTTCATCCTTCCAACCGAGACCTGGGTCACCCTTAGGAGAGAGTTGGTCGAGACCTTCAAAGAAGGAGCGATACCCTTCATGTTTCAGATCGGATACGCGGTGGGCTCATCCTTCATAGAAGAGATGAAGAAGGTAGACCCAAATCCCGAGGTTATCTTGACGAAGCTCCCCGAGGTCGCGGCGGCATCAGGCTGGGGAAGATTTACGATAACGGGCGACACGAAGTTGGGGCGAGAGGTCACGTTCTCCGTTAGCAGGTGCCCGTTCTGTCACAGGATCGAGCACGCAGAAACCCCGATTTGCGATTTCCTGGTGGGAGTGTTGAACGGTCTTTCAGACAACCTCTTCCAGAGGCCCCATGAGGCGAAGGAGACGAAGTGCATTCCGATGAAGAGCGAGGTCTGCGAGGTGACGATCACGGAGGTCACCGAGAAGACGGCAGAGCAGCGCCACTGGGGTTCGTACGTCCTATTCCCCTGGCTGTTCAATCCAAAGCGCTAACCCGCACTGCCGGCCCAGTTCCCTGATGGGCAATGCACCTTTCGCGTCGCGGCAGAAGGGAGAGGCAAGGGAGTTGACTCCTAGGCCCTGAGCTGGCCAACGTCTCGGCCACTTTCCTCTTTGAATCAGATAGTCTTATTAGAAGATGGACTCTCAATCCTTCGCCAAAGAGCCTCGTTCAAATGAACTGGGAAGAGTCAAAACTCACTTCGGGCAGACGCTCTAGGCTCGAGATGACCTGCGATATTCTCAGAGTCATCTCTCAGGGGGTCGAGAAGCCCACTAGGATAATGCAGCTTGCGAATCTCACGTGGAAGGACCTCCTGATGTATCTCGAGGCCCTCCTCAGAACTCAGCTTGTAGCAAGGGACACCCAGGGCAACAGAGCGATGTACAGGCTGACGGAGAAGGGGAGCACCATCCTCAGCCTCTACCTCAAACTGAAGCAGGAATCGGCGGTACTCGGGCTGGAGACACTGACCACCGAACACGTTTCAAGCGCCATGAGGGCAACTGCCACCGGTCTGGATTCGTCACTAACCAACTCCCTCGTCGATAGACTTCAAACATCGGGCTTCAAGATCGAAGACAACCGTGTGGTTGGAAAGTCTGGAGAGACACACAATTTCAACATCGTTGCGACGGCTAGCGATGGGTCGAGGCATGGCTACTTGGTCATTGATGAAATCGACGAACAACACATCCTCGGCCTTTTCGTGAGCCAGCTCGATACAGACTTGCACATCCATGCCTACTCGAAGAAGGAGGTCACACCGGAAGCTGAAAAACTTGCCCAGAGCTATTCGATCAGCGTCGCGCCCTGGGAGGAGGCAAAGACCCAAAGGCCAAGGAGCCAGAGTCAGGCCAACACTCTCGCATTTGCAGACAAGAATGTACTCTTGGAGGTAGACCCGTCAAGCAGCTACGAGCGGATTGCGAGAGATTTCGCCATCCAGTACAAGTCCTCTGGGTACAAGGTATTCGTCTTCACTTGGAGGGGGAGCCCGGTCTACGAAACCCTCTCCAAGAACCTTGGAATCGCTTTCTTCACCATGAGCACGACGGTCTCCTATGCCAAGGAAGGCAGCAACCCGAACGAGACACTGGTTCCGCAGAACGACCAGGCAGTCATCCTTGACGAGCTCGGCAAGGTTTTCAAGAGCAATACGGAGGACAAGCTTCTCATCCTCTTCGACAGTCTCTCCGACCTGATAGTCACCTTCGGTTTTGAAAGATCCTATGAGTTTGTCAAGAATGTCAACGAGATGGCCAACGAGCGGGCACTCACATCGGTCTTCATCATAAAGTCACGCGCGCACGATGAGAAGATAATGAGTCTCGTAAGAGGGCTGTACCGCGCCCATCTCTCCTACGGAGGGTCGGGTCTTTCTGTCACCAGAGAGACGTGAAAGGAGCGGGTCCGGTGGTATCCGCTCAATAGATTAAGCAGATACCATCGTGGAGGTAGAATCAGCAAGTCGACTTTACCAGGTGCGGCGGACTAGGTTCGATTGGTGATCCTACCGTCGGCGTGCTAATAATAGCTTCTGCCTTGGCAAATGAATGCATTTGTTAATGTATTCTTGAATAGTTGTTTCACTGCTGCTTCTCCAATATGGATTTTAGACGCTTCAAATCCTTTTGATTTGCTCGTTTCATTGCAAGTGACATGAATGGAGCAAACAGCCTTGAAAACCCTCTGGGATTGCCATTATTGCGAAGAGTCATGCGAGTTGTTCTCTCGCCAACATCTTCCCAAAGATAAGTCGTCTGCATCGAAAATGGCCCTTCAGCTGTCCGCATTACAAGTTTCTTACCAGGAACCAGTTCGACGATTTCGTAGAAGTATGCAAGTTGTCGTCCAAGAAATTGAGCTTTAAATGCGATTTGAGAACCTACCTCTAAATGCTTCGGTGTCTTCCACTCTACAGATTTAATATTCGCATACCACTTGGGAGCATTGTCGGGATCAGATGAGTATCCTGAAACCTTATCTTGCGAACACCCAATGAGAATATCTGTCGCAACATCAACCATGTTCATTCAATGGAAATTAGGTTTCTGTTAAGTCTTATGGGCTCAAGTCTTTGATGGAAGCACTGGAGGACGCATTGTTCGCCGAAGACTTCCTGATCATCGAGTATTGTAGCGGGCCCGGTGGGATTTGAACCGTGGTAAGGTCGACGCCAAGAAAAAAGAGCTCTAAGGTCCCAGTTTTCTAGTGCAACACCCCCGGCTTCATTCGCAGCAAGAACCCGTACCCAAGTTATTGACGACTTGCGCGGCGCAGGCACAATGTTTATTATCCTATTAACCAAATAGGAATTTGAAAGCAAGTTGAGGGTAAAGGTAGCAAGGCGATATCAGATAACAATCCCTGAAGAGGTCAGGGACGAAGTTGGCATAAGCATAGGCGACGCTGTGGACGTTAGATGCCAGGATGGGAAAGTAGTTGTAGAGAAGATGGGAAAGAGCTGGGAATCCGTGATGGAAGAGACGAAGGGCGCATGGAAGACTCACCCGATCTTTAAGGAAATGAAGGATTCAATTGAAATCGTGGACTGGCTCAGGCAGAAGAAAAGAAAGGCATGATCACATATTCGCTTGATACGAGTGTGATGGTCAGCCACCTGCGTGACGACCGGTTCGCAGACGAATCCGATCGATTCCTACGACGAGCGACGGAGAAGAAGATTCGCCTGGTGATGCCAGACGTTGTCTACGCAGAGCTTTACACCGGTATCTATCTCTCCGATAATCCGAAATCAGAAGAGGTCGCGGTACAGAGCTTTCTTGCGGTGAACAGCATCGAAGTTAGGATGTCCAGGTCCCTCAAAATTGCTAAACGCGCTGGTGAACTTTACTCAAAACACCTCAAAGGTACGGGGAATGGCATTCGGAGAATCTTGCCCGACTTTCTGATAGCGGCGCAGGCGGAGGCTCTTTCTGAAGCCTTCATAACCTGGAACATACCCGACTACAAGAATCTTGGACTCAAGATCCCAGTGCTCTCGCCGGACAAAGCTTAACGAACGACAACCGTTACGTAGGTACTCTATCGAGGCTTCTTTGTGCCAGATTTTTTTGCGCTCGCAAGCAAGTGTAAGAGCGGGCCCGGTGGGATTTGAACGCTGATAGAGTTCGAACCCAAAGAAGCTACCTTGAGCACGAGTGCAAGTTGAGGTGGGGAATCTGGCAGTTAACACCGTCGGATCAGGCTCCAGTA
>JACPTA010000223.1 GCA_016193005.1 Nitrososphaerota archaeon
GCGGACCTCAACGCAAACCTGCTGGCCCCGGTCGACCTCTCAACGCTCGATTCCAGACAAGGCCTAAGCGTTGCGACCTCGCGACTCTCCAGCGGTGCCGACGGCCTTCTTGCCCAGCCCCCCACGAGCGACCTTTCACACACACTGCAAAAACATTCGGAGACTCTCCTGGCACACAAGCTAGACTCGGGAGTCTTGCTGAATATCTTCCCCTTCAGGAGTAAGGAAGACATCGACGCATGTAGAGCTAGATTCGGATGGAATATTCCGAAAGAGATGGACATGATTGCGCAGCAGGGGGAGGCCAGACTACTGAAAGAAGGGAAGCTGATTGTGGAAAAGATACGCGAGCAGAAGCTCTCCGGTGTCTTCGTCTCGACCAGAGGAAGACCGGAACTCGCTCGATTCATACTCGACTGAGTCAGTCTAAAAGAAAAGCTAAATATCTTCGTCAATCATGCTTTCAAGCGAAGATAGGTTGGACATCGGCAAACCATTTTCTTCTGCCCACAGGTTAGACACCGAGTTGCTGCCACTCTTCGTGAAATGAGAGCCATCATCCTGGCGGGGGGGCAGGGCTTGAGGCTCAGGCCGTTCACAGAAGACAAACCAAAACCCCTCGTTCCCGTCAACGGCAGGCCGATAGCCGAACTCCAGATAGAGTGGTTGAAGTCCGCGAAGATAGACAGCGTGACCTTCCTCTGCGGCTACATGTGGGAGAGACTCAAGGAGCACTTCGGCACCAGCTTCAATGGTGTCAGTGTCGACTACAGTGTGGAAGAATCACCGTTGGGCACTGGAGGGGCCATCAGAAAAGCCCTTCCAAACATCCCATCCGGTGAGGAAAACGTGGTCTTGATGAACGGAGACGTGATCACCGACCTGGACCTCGCGAATATGATAAGGTCCCACATTGCCCCATCAACCCCCAGCAGTGCTAGCATCCTACTCGTCCCATACAAGTCAAGGTTCGGAATTGTCTACATCGACAAGTTGAAGGTGATTAGAAAGTTCGAGGAGAAGCCGGTCTTCCCCGATGTCTGGATCAACGGAGGCATATACATCATCAACCTGAAGAAGATTTCAAGGCACCTCCCAGAAGTCGGAGACATAGAGAGGGAGACCTTCCCGAAGCTCGTGACTTACGGGGAGGTCACTGGATATCCTCACTACGGCTTCTGGAGTTACATCGATACGGTGAAGGACCTGCAAGAAGCCGAGAGCCAGCTTAGGGTTCAGCAGGGCAATTAACGACTCGACCAGTCCTTTCGGCAAGCAGTAAATCTTAGCAAAACTATATCTGACGATGTTACGCTCGCATGATCACCCGACCAATCCTCTTCATGGAAGCTTGATAGAATGGTAAGCGCCAGATACACAGCAATCGTAGCAGCCATTACAGCCGGGGCTATCCTCCTGGCACTTTACGCACCACTGGCCACCCCGACGCCAGGGGGATCTTCACCCGTCCTCTCAAACGGAAGCTGCAAGGCACCCGAAGGTTACACCACTGTCATTGCAGACCATTCCGGTTTCAACGGCAGCGTGGTTCACGGAGCCCCAAAGAATCCGTGGCCAGTGATTACCGTACACAGGGGAGATACTGTCAAGCTGCTCTTCTGCAACGTAGAGAGGGTTGAAGCGCATGGTTTCGCCATTGACGGCTACTTCGATGGTGGCGTCACACTACGGCCCGGACAAACGTACAGCATTACCTTCATCGCGGACAAGGCCGGCAGCTTTGCAATTTTCTGCAACGTCTTTTGCACTATCCACATCTACATGAAAGGGATGCTCGTCGTTACTGCATGAGTCGTCGCTTTCGACAGCAAGACTTATTATATCACGAACTCGTGTCACCTTTGGCAAGGACAAGAACCTTGCCACTCAGCTTTGTTTCGAAATTGAAAGACGCTTCGAGCGTTTTTACCTTTCGTGATTTCATCCTCCTTCCGGGGAGGAGCGAGGTCGAGCCTAGGGACATCGACCTGAGCACCAGGCTCTCGAGGAACCTGAAACTTTCCATTCCAGTGGTCTCATCTCCGATGGACACGGTGACGGAATGGCGAATGGCTCTGGAGCTTGCGAAGGCCGGGGGGGTCGGCGTAATTCACAGGAACCTCGCGGTCGAGGACCAGGTTAGTCAGGTACTCAAGGTGAAGGAGGCGAGGGCGGAGGTGAGGAGCGTCGATTCAAAAGGAAGACCGCTCGTCGGTGCCGCGATATCACCGATGGACGCCTCCAGATGCTCTGCTCTGGACAGGGTGGCAGACTTTCTCGTCTCGGACGTCGCTCACTTTCACAACTCAAACGTAATGAAGTCGGCCGCGAGCGTGATCCCATCTCTCTCAAAGGACTTCATTGTCGGGAACGTAGGGACCAGGAGGGCAATTCACGAAATCGTGAACGAGCTTCCGAGGGTCGACGGGTTCCGAGTCGGCATAGGTTCGGGTTCTGTCTGTATCACCTCCGAACTGACCAGAGTCGGTGCCCCGACTCTCTTCGCAGTGGCGGAGGTGGCGACCGCGGTGAGCGAGCTCAACCTGGACATCCCAATAATTGCCGACGGAGGAATTAGGTCGCCCGGCGACGCCTCCCTCGCCCTTGCTTCCGGGTCATCTTGCGTCATGCTCGGTTCGGCGCTAGCAGGAGCGGAGGAGTCGCCGACCAGACCAGTAGTTCTCGGAGGGAAGAAGATGAAGATTCATAGGGGCATGGCGAGCGCCGCCGCCAGAAAAGTCAGATTTGCGCTTGACCGTTACACCGTCCCATCCAAGGGGCTCGAGGAGGGGGTAGAGGCCTATGTCCCCTACTCAGGAACGGTGTCTGAAGTCATCCGAAGGTTCTGCGACGGACTCCGAGCTTCTTTCGGTTACTCGGGAGCGAGGGACATCAGGAACCTGTGGGACGCTGCCACTTTTGGACTTGTCACGCCGCAGGGATCGTCTGAACTAGGAGTTCATTCACTCGACCGGAAGGCCGGAGGTTAGCATGAAGAAGAATTTGATGGAGGGTTCAATCGCCGTTCTAGATTTCGGAGGACAATACTCCCACCTGATCTGCCGCAGGATTAGGGCCCTCGGAGTATACGCCTCACTCATCTCCTACGATACGCCTCTTGACGAGCTCCAGAGGTTGGGGGTGATGGGGGTTATCCTCTCCGGAGGACCCGCAAGTGTGTACGCGCCGTCCTCGCCGAGACCTGACGCCAGAATTCTCGAGGATCGGCTACCCCTCCTCGGTATCTGCTACGGCTACCAGCTGATGGTGAAAGCAAGAGGGGGTGAAATAAAGAGAGCGACGCACCGTGAGTATGGACGGGCTACCCTCACGATCGTAGACCACTCCGGGATCTTCGCAGGAATTGAAGACAGCAAGATCGCGTGCTGGATGAGTCACAGCGATTCGCCCTCGAGACTACCCCCCAGTCTCAAGGTAATCGCCTCCAGCGACAACACCCCCTTCGCCGCTGTGAGGACGGAGGAGGGCCACCAATTTGGCGTGCAGTTCCACCCTGAGGTCATTCACACCCAGAGGGGAGAGAAGATTCTTTCGAACTTCGTCTTTCAGGTGTGCAAAGCGAAGAGGAACTGGGACATGAGCGACTTCCTCGACGATACTCTGAACGAGCTCTCGTCTACACTGAATGGGAGGGTCCTGTGTGCCGTTTCCGGAGGCGTTGATTCTTCCGTCACCGCAGTCCTGCTCCACAAGGCCGTTGGCGACAGACTGCAGTGCGTCTTCATCGACCATGGACTGCTGAGGGAAGGGGAGGCAGAGGAGGTTCTTCATGTACTCAGAGACGGGTTGAAAGTTCCACTTAGTTTCATCGACGCCTCGGAGAGGTTCACAAAGGGGTTGAAGAGTCTGAAGGACCCTGAAGAGAAGAGGAAGGCCATCGGAAGAGTCTTTGCTCAGGTCTTTGAGGAATTCGCGAGGACCAGTGGTCCGTTCCAATACCTCGCCCAAGGCACCCTCTACCCTGACGTCATCGAGAGCGGGAAGTCTTCTTCGCCTGCATCCGTGATAAAGACGCATCACAACGTAGGAGGTCTCCCCAAGAATCTCTCACTCGAAGTCGTGGAACCGCTTCGGGATCTCTACAAGGATGAAGTAAGAATGCTCGGAGGGTTGCTGGGCCTCCCGGACTCGATTCTGAGGCGACACCCATTCCCGGGCCCGGGTCTGGCTGTGAGGATAATCGGAGAGCTGACGGATGAGAAGCTCAGAATCTGCAGGAGAGCCAACAAGATAGTCGAAGAAGCGCTGATCGAAGATGGGCTGTACGACCGGGTATGGCAGTCCTTCGCATACGTAGGGGACGACCTGGTCACGGGAGTGCTCGGAGACGAACGGAAGCTTGGCTACCAAGTCACAGTCAAGATAGTGGAGTCTGTAGACGCAATGACGGCTGACTGGGCGAGAACGCCTTACACCTTACTCGAAAAAATTTCAGCAAGAATAACAAACGAAGTGGAAGGCGCGGTCAGTGTCGCCTACAACATCTCTTCGAAGCCCCCCGCAACCATCGAACCTCAGTGAGCGGGCGTGTCCGAATTCCTCGGCCCGCAAACAAAGCTCGCTGAGCTCCACGTACACCTCGGCAGTTCCGTCGACCCAGCAGTGATGTGGGGTATCGCCAACGCACAGGGGATCAAACTTCCCACAAAGGACTACTGGAAATTTGTAGAACTCATCACCGTGAATCCCTCGAAGGTGAAGTCGTTCAAGGACTACCTCAAGATGTTCAGGTGGACCGAGTCAATTCAATCAAGCCCGCTCGCCGTAGAGAGGTCCGTCTACGAAACGATTGCAGGCGCCTACAGGAAGAACAACATAACCTTGCTTGAGCTCAGGTTCAACCCGATGAAACGGAACAGGGGAGGCGAACAGGACCTCGACCACATAATGATGGCAGCAATAAGGGGGCTGGACAGGGCCTCGCTCGAGTATCCAGTCAAGGCGGGGATAATCATCTGCCTTGACAGAACATTCAATCTGAGATTGAATGAGATTCTCCTTGAAAAGGCACTCAGATATATGAACAGGGGGATTGTCGGGATAGACATCGCAGGCTCTACCAACAGGAGCTTCAAGTATTCGCAGTACAGAAGCATCTACAGACGAGCCAGGAAAGAGGGCCTAGGGCTAACCGTTCACGCCGGTGAGGATGAGGGACACCAATCAGTGCGTCAAGTTATCGAGCAGCTGGACCCTGATAGGATAGGGCACGGGGTCAGGGCTTGCGAGGATCGAGACACGCTAGAACTTGTCAGAAAGAGGGCGATTACACTGGAGGTCTGTCCATCCTCGAACCTTCAGACGAAGGTTGTGAAGGGAGTCGGCCAGATGAAACAGATCTTCATGGCATTCAAGGAGTCTAGGGTGAAATACACGATCAACACCGATGGACCAGAAATGCTCATGACTAACTTGAGGAACGAGGTCGACTTCCTCCTGCGAAATGGCATCCTCACAGTCGGTGATGTGCTTCAGGCGAACAAGAATGCCTTCAAGGCATCCTTCCTAAGGAACTGATCGCGTCACATCACGATTCCTGATCGCCTCCCATTTCATTGATATTCTCCCCGGGCTATAGAGATGGGATACCTCAAGACGGCAGGGACCAAGCTCCCCAGCAGCTCCGGCCCGAAATGGTTTAGGAGATACAAGTTCAGAGGATCTGGCATCAGCTTGGTAAAAGAGGTCAAGCGATACAGTCATGGGTTGCTGGACAGATGTCTACACTCAGAAATATCAAGCCGCCGTTGAATGGCCTCAATCGGACAATAGTTGAATGCCAACGGTGTCGTAGACTCAGAAATTTCTGCGATCGCGTAGCGAAAGAGAAAAGAAGGGCCTTCATCGATTGGACCTACTGGGGGAAACCC
>JACPTA010000219.1 GCA_016193005.1 Nitrososphaerota archaeon
CAAAATCCGTCAAGGAGGCGGCAGGGTTGATGGTCAAGAACAACATAGGTGCGATCGTGGTCACCGAGTCGGGCAAGTACGTAGGAATCGTGACGGAACGAGACATATTGAAGAAGGTCGTGGCAAACACATCCTTCCCACCCACCACCAAGCTGAGTGATGTGATGAGCAGCCCTCTCATCACCATAGATGCGAGAGCTGGTCTTGGGGAGGCAATGGCCCTAATGGTGGAGAAGAAGGTCAGGCGACTCCTGGTAAAGGAGGATGGAAAAATCATAGGCCTCTTCACTCAGCGTGACCTGCAGGACAGTATCTTGGGAGTCTTTCGGAGCCTGAGAGAAAGCCAAGTCCTGATCTGACCATGGCGCGATGACTCCAGCTCTTTCACTGTTTCCGACAGTAAAATGAGATTCCCGTTTCTAGTGCAAGTGAGTTGTACCACAGGTCGAGTGCGTTCGTGGAACATCTCTAACAAGCCTCAATTTCGGTCTTGATTATCAAACCTGAGAAATGTCCACCTGCTTTAAATAAAGAACTGAGTCCCAAGTCCGTAGGTGAAGAGGAAAGATGCAATCAACAACTGAGGTTGAAAAAGGCATTCGGAGCCTGACGGGGCAGTGGGCCGGCAGATTCATCTGGGCGGCAGTCGTACAAGGAGCGCTTGCATCATTCTGGACATTGTTCATAGTCTCTCCGTTTACTGTCCCTGCTGCTTCAAGGGTCGTAGCTGGCGGAGGCGCCGGTACGTGGCTATTCGTCGGTTACTCCCTCTACTTGGTTATCGGCGTAGTTGCAGTCGCAGTCACGGCAGTCTTCTACATGTACATTGAGAGGATACTGGGCAAGGTGTACGCAGGAGTCGCAAAATATCTGGCCTGGACGCATCTGGTGCTGATGAACGCTGGAGTGGCTGGTGCCACTTGGCTGATGATGACAGCGGGATATCTTGGAGGATCAGCTGGCCTGCCAGCCAACGTCGGAGGAGGAGGCCTCAACCCCGGCCAGATACACGAGGTTATCTCTGCCTTCCCAGAGCCCATATTCTATTTCGTCCTCCTAGCGATAGCGGGAGTAATGGCCGGCGGCCTCGGGTTTCTCATTAGTTCGAGGAGCCGCCAGCCCTAGCCCCGTGAGCAAGAGTGGGGAGGAGCTTCGAAGCTCCTTCCTCCCTCATTTTCCGCCAGTCATGCGGTCAGCGATGGTTACCAGGCTCAGCCGGCGAACACTCAGTGCAATGAAACTGATCGGCACGAGGACCGGCCACGGCTGCGATGATCGCCAGCGCTCAGACGTTGTTGTCGGTGTTGGGAATCGCCTTCACATCTTAAATAACTTCGCCGCGAAGGTGAGAGTATGAAAGCGTACGTGCTAATGCAGGTCGAGCCAACGAAGATAGAAGAAGTTGCGGAGAAGATACGCGGGCGGGGAGCGGGTGGCGGCAAGTGCATTTCTGTCGAGATGGTTGCTGGGCCGTACGACCTCATCTGCGTTTGTGAGGGCCCGGACCTAAAGGCAATAGGCGCCTGCGTGCTCAAATGCTGTTGCGTGGCCGGCGTCCAACGCACAACAACGTGCCCGATCGTCTAGAGGGCTTCGACCTACTCGCGGCAGTCGCAAGAACTTCGCGCACCCATGGGACGGTGTAATGGGCCAGTGCAATCCCTATAGGAGACTCCAGAGCCACAGGGACAGAGTTCCTCGACAGAGATGCTCTTCAATTCACGGGCATTCTTATGCCGTGGTATTTGAATCCTAGCTTACCCGCGGGTTACGGAGATTCGCATCTGTCCTAGACCAGCTCGACCCATTTCAAATCCGATTCTTACATGGGCTTCCCATGAACCTTCCTGCCTCAGGGACAAGTGATTTCCAGCGGTGAGAATCGCATCTCCAGCCTAGGTAACCTGGAGTGTACGGAAAGGCAACGACGTGGATGACAATGGGAACGAGATGAGTGTCCGAATCGGCGAAGGTTCAAGGTTTCGTCGCCTAGACCCGATAGGCTAGCAGAGCAAAAAAGGAGAAAAGCAAAAGAAATTTCCCTTGTGGACTCGTTGAGCAGGAACAGTGCTGGCGGGCTCAGCACCGCTTCGTTCGTCGCATCACTCATGATAGCACTCGTAGTTGGCGCCCTTTTCATTATCTTCGTAATTCCCCCCGATAACGTGACACCTCCATCCAGTTCGAGTGCCACTTCCGTCTCAACCACCACCCCGGCTGGCCGCTCAACCATAACGAGCGTGTCTACGAGCAACTCAACCTCCCCCAGCAGCACTTCGACATCTACGAGCTCGGCCTCGACCGCCCCCGACCCCTCAATCATGAACGGGAGCGCGACGATCACATTTCCCTCTGATTATGCCCAACTCGCGAACTTCACGCTCAATCTGGTCAACCAGGACAGAGCCTCGGCAGGTTTGGCACCAGTCTCTCTTAGCCCCGTTCAATCCGGACAGCAGCATGCAAACTCAATGCTCTATTTCGGTTATTTCAGCCACTGGGACACACAAGGTTTCAAACCCTACATGCGCTATTCACTGCTCGGAGGGGCAGGAGCCGTTGAGGAGAATGTCGCGTTCGAGTACTTCCCCTCGCACTTTCGGAGTACGAGCGACGTCGAGGAAGCAATTTCGTACCTCGAGAATCAAATGATGTTCAATGACTCTGCTTGCTGCCAGAATGGGCACAGAGACAACATACTGTCGCCGAACCATAACAGGGTCTCGATAGGGATCGCTTACAACGAATCGTACGTCTACCTCGTCCAGGACTTCGAGAATTACCTGTTCAATTTCAGTCAGCCTGTCCTCTCAGGTAGCATCGTTCGCCTTGATGGCCCATCCTCGGCAAGGCTCGGTGAGCTATGGGTCTACGTCTTCTACGACAAGTCTCCGGCGCCACTCTCGGCCGCCCAATTGAACAAGCCGCCCTACCAGCAGAGTTACGACCAAGGTATCTTCATAGGCGGGGTGGTTCCTCCATGCTCCGTCTCATGCATAACGTATCCGGGTAACATCACTGTAACCGCGCAGAGCTGGAAAGTCTCCTCAACAAGCGCGAACATCGTTTTCTCGCTCTCAGATTTCACTCGCGCTTACGGGAAGGGCGTCTATACTGCGCTCGTCGTTGAGAAGGCGACGAAGACTGTTATCCTTTTCAGCCTCTCTGTCTTCGTGTATGGCTAGCCGCTTTCCACTCATTCTAAAAGGGAACTTCTTCGACGTCTGGGCCGACATCGATCCAGGCCATGCGTAGCACACTTCCGTTTTCAGTGCCGCATCTCTTTCTTAGGACACATTTGAACGCGAGAGCCGTCCTTCCCGACTGCCGCGAACTCAGGCTCGCCGTTCTGCGTCATCCATCACCGGCCTCTCACTCTCAAGAACAATCCACTTGCGAAGATTATGACTCCAATTACGAGCGTCGCGGAACCACCATAAATCCATTGGCTATTTTGGTACATGAAGGAGGTAGGAGGCCCAACAACCCCGAAGCCCTGTAACGTGAAAACGACACCTGAGAGAGCCAGGAGTAGGCCAACACCAAGAAGAGATAATGACACTCCCTTCATACTGCTAGTTTCGGCTTGCCCTAGGATATCAATTTTGTGCGAGGAACGATGAGTAGAACCCGCTGAACTTCTCACCACTCAACGGGGGGATCTTCGCGAGTTTCAGGTTCTCTTCAACGTGCTGGGGTTCCTTCTGTCCGATCAGCGGCGCTATCACGGCCTGATGGGAAGACCGGGCAAACTGCAGGAGCGAGAGGACCTTCGAGTTCTCGACCGCAGGCAACCTCGAGTGGTGTGTCAGCCTACCTTGGCCAAGGGGAGCGCTCGTGAATACCCCCATCCCAAGCCGATGGGCCGCTTCCAAGATTGTCATGGGTTCGTCGGCGATTCGTTGATTCTTCATGAAGAGCGCCTCGCTCATCGCGATGTTGAACGGGAGTTGGATGAACCTGAGGCCGTGCCCATCGCCTCCCACATTCTTCGCGACCTCGACCACATCATCGAGGTTGACGTGTTCGGGGTCATCTTTGGGGACTCTGAGGGACGACCACGTTGCCAGTCCGTAGAAGAGGAGTCTCCCCCTCTTCCTCTCCTCCTCGTAGTTCGAAAAGACAGGCTCGAGTTTCTCCAGGAACCTTCTTACGCCGACCTCCTGAAGCCAGGACTCCGCCGCGTTGTGCAGATAGAGCAGGTCGATGGCCTCCACTCCGAGGTTTCTCCGGCTCCTCTCGAACTGGTCCCGAAGAAATGGGACCGACATGGAATGTGCCTCCCCCGCTATTTCATCCGGCTTGAGCCTACCGGGCTTCACCAGCTCTCTGTGGACATAGTCCCAGAAGTCCACGGGCAGGTCAGCATCCGCTGTCAGGTAACCGTTCTTGGTGCTCACGAAGATGCCATCTCTCTTCACAACTCCTTCTTGGATCAGCCTCCTCAGGGCTCTCCCGACGGACCTCTCGGCCTTCTGTAGCCTGTAGTTTATCGCCGTGTCAATTACGTTTATCGCTCCCGATGAGACCGACCTGTAGATGGACTCCTCGACTAGCCTGTCAGTCTCCGAATTCGTATCTCCAAGATAAGTCCCCATTCCTAACGAGGTAAGAGTGAGAGACTCGAATTCTCTCATGTGTTCCTTGATCACTCCCTTCTTCAGCGCGAGTTGAGCGAACTCTCGCGAACCCTCGTCTGTGATATGCCCGCTCAACTCTCCACTCATGCTTGCTGCTCATGCTCCCTCGGTCTTAAGCATGGCATTCGTTCTGCGACCAAGTCACATCGTCTTTCTATCGATATACCCCTTCATCCTCCCCCTCTTCTCTGCCCATCTGAAGAAGAACATGCCGAAGATGAGGAGAACGAAGCCTGAGGTTGCAGTCAACCCCAGCTGCAGCGAATAATTCGCTAAAGAACCCTCTATGAGGGCAGCCCGAGAAGCCCTCATGAAGTACGTGAATGGCAAGCCTTCAGAGATGGTGGAAAGGGGGAAAGGAAGAACGGACGAAGGAAAGAGAGCCTCAGAGAAGATCATCAGCATCCCGCCAATGTAAGAGGGCAACGCCCACTCGAACTTCGTCACGAAGATCGCGTATGACCCGAGAAAGTACCCGAGCCCCAAGGCGGCCGGGATCACCCCAATCATGGCTACCATCAACATCGTGACCGATTCAACCGAGGCTATGATAGGAATCTGATACCCGAAGAACCAGATAGAAGCGAAGAACGATACAACGAGTGAAATTGCCACCACAGGGAGCGAATCGATGAATGATGCAAGAAACCTACCAGCGAGATACGGCAGTGCGGAGGACGGACTGATGTATACATTTGGGAAGAGGTTGGTGTTCTTTCCCTCCGAGATCGCCAACGTGGGGACGATTGAGTAGGTACTGATCTGAGAGTAGAGTGAGGCACCCACCACTACGAAGGCGAGCCTCGCGGGGTCGAACAACCCCACCTGGCTCGACCCGAACCAGTAGACCATGGCCGCGGTTAGAACGCTCGCGACTGGCGTTGCCGTCCTGAGCAGAATCACCAGCACGGGGTTTCCCCACCCGAGCTCCCGCTGCCACCCCATCCAGACGGACGCAGCGACCGCCCTGAAGGCTGTCAGGTGAACCTCACCGATACGCTCCCCTCCCTCCTTCCCCTCTCGCGGAGAGTATCAAGCGACTTCTTCGAGATTACCAGCAGCGCAACAGCCATGGCCGTGAGCGCAACAAGGTCTGGGTAGATCGCCCAGAGATCCTGGGCGAAGAAGAGGGATTTCCTCAGAGCGTCCATCCCGATCGTAAGTGGAATGAGAGACGCCACGGCTTGAACGGCCAGAGGGAATGGTGAACTCTTCCCCAGCGAAGGGAAGTATAGTCCAGAAAGAAGGGAGACTGGTTCTCCAACGGCCTGGTTGAGCGACTCAGCCTCTCTTCCGTAGACTAGGTAGAGCGAAGCAAGGAGCATTCCGAGAGCGTAGAGCGCTGTGATGGTCAGTACGAACGTGGCTGCGAGTGCTGCCCAGTTCGGGCTCGCTTGAGGCGCAAAGAAGCTCCATCCGAGAACCCCGACCAGAAGCGCCGAGGGGACCGTTCCTACTATTCCCCCTAAAGACATGCCGACCAGAATAGCCGTCATCGGAGCGGGGGAGATGAGGTACACCTCGAAGATTCCTTCCTGCTTGTCCCAGTAGAACTGACTGGCCATCGACCAGAGAACGTTGCTCCAGAATGAGACCATCACTCCCCCTAGTATCGCGAAGCCCGACAGCGATGATATCCCGGAGCTCTTGTACAGAAAGGCGAGTCCCACAGAGGTGAATAGGGGAAAGCCGATACCAACAAGAAGCCAGACTGGTTCGCCGAAGATACTCTTGGTCCGTACCCAAGTCCTTGCGTACATCGTCCTGAACCAGAGGTCGCTACTCACGCACCCTTTCACGCTCCGTGAATCCGCTACCAACGAGTTTTACGAAGACCTCTTCCAAGGTTGGCTCCTTCCTCCATGAAGAGACAATTCTCATCCCACGAGACTCGAGGGTCGACCTCACCTGTTGAACTACCATGTCGTTCTCGGCCAGGACCTGGACTCTAGCAAGCTCCCGCTCCAGGTCCAGAGAGGTCGTTGCACCGTTC
>JACPTA010000232.1 GCA_016193005.1 Nitrososphaerota archaeon
CCGAGGAAACAAGTCAGAACAAGAACGAGACGGCTATGCTGCAAACAATAGCTAGAATCGGCCAGAAAAGCTTGACTTTCCTCGCTTCGCGTTCTGTATCTCGTAATAATAGCCCGTCTGCGAGCCTGACCGGTCCCTTTACGTTTCTGGTGAGTATCCTTCCCTTCTCCTTCCCTTCGAGTATCTTCACCCTGACCTGAGTGATCTCTCCGGCCACGCCGGTCCGACCGACAATCTGGACGACCTCGGCAGGAGTTACGGTCTCGGCTGCCTGCTTGCTGCTCATTGCTGCTTCCTGACTCTTGCTATCTCTTGGGTGACCTGGTCCAGTATCTGCTGGCCCTCGCCCGACTCGAGCACAGCAGCGGCGGCCGTTGGAACGTCTATCCCGATGGCTGGGCCTATCTGTTCCTTGCTTGGCACGAAGACGAATGGAATCTTCCTTTCGTCGCAGAGGATCGGCAGGTGAGCCACTACTTCCGGCGGCTGAACATCTTCGGCAATTACGACCAGTTTCGCGAGCCCTCTCTCCACCGCCTTGGTTGTCTCGTTGGTCCCCTTCCTGACCTTCCCGGTCCTTGAGGCCTGTCTCAGAACCTCGTAGGTTGCCTCGGAGACCTCCTTAGGCGTCTCAAACTTTACGAAGTAAGGCTTTGGGGTCATCTCGCAAAAATCTCCCAGCCCCCTCGACTCTCGGGGGTATATAAGACTCGTTCCGGCGCAGCCCGCTAAAGTTCGTCCTCCGAGACCTCAATCAGATACTCTCGCATGTTACTCACTCGGCTCGGAACGCACACCGATGATTCCGCAATTCATGGCAGGCTGAGCGACTTCTGCTTCCTTCCTCTCCTTCTGCGGAGAAAGAGGGTTGAGGCCACGGCCACGGCGGCTGCGACACCAATCAAACCGATGGTATAGAAGCTTAGGGGAACTCTCACCTCTGCTATCGAGCCGGTTGATGCATCCCCAGCGATGCGCGTCGAGCCACCAAGGTTGGAGATCGTGGCGTCGAACTTACCAAGCGGGACCAGTGGAAGAGTGATTTCGCCGTTCACACCTGATCGGGCAGAGATCTGAGTTCCGTTTGCCAAGACGATGTTGGCCGTAGCGCCTGTAACTGGAAGCCCAAGGGCATCGATTGCATGGATCGTGACGTCAAAGACCTGACACTTTACAACGACATTCATTGGAGCAGTCACCTCGTAGGCGGTCCCTGGCGTCGGGGAGACGTTGGTCCCTCCCCACATGATGTTGAGGAAGGTGAACTTGGAGCCTGTGTCGAGCCAGGCCTTCGTCCCCTCAATCTTCGCGGGCTGGTCGTTGACCTTTACCTCGAAGCTCGAGGGAGTGATTCTCTTGGAACCACTGTCGTCTCCAAATTGGAAGTTGACGAAGAACTGTTTCACCCAATTGAAAACGAGGGCGCGGGAGCTCTTGAACTCGATTGGGGGCGTGGTGAAGTTGCCAGCCTCTGCGCGTGCAACGTTGGTCGTCACCCCATCTAGGGTGTACGATGTGAGGGCATCCCTGCTCTTGCCGGCCGACAGGTTGGAGATGTAGTCCGTCGTGACTGTCACGCTCGAGCCCGAATCGTAGTAGCCGTCTCCAGTCGGGGAAGGCGCGGAGACGCTCACCGCGTGACCTCCCGAAACTTTGAGGAGGTACTGGCTGACTGAGTCGATTGCAATCTTGGTCGGCTCGGTAATCTTGAAGCTCACCTTGAAGGTCCCCTCCCCCGACCTTGGAAGCGTATAGTTGGCGTCACCGATTGAATATCCCGTCGCACTCAATCTTGACTGATTCCCCTGGTTGTTCCAGGCGTAGTTGTACGTGGCCGTGATTGAAGAACCCTGATCGTACCAGTTGGCGTCGCCCTTGATGGACGGCGTTGTCACCGAAGCCAACGATCCGGACGAGCTGTCGAGCAGGTATTGAGGACTAACCCTCGCCGAGATGCTGTATGGCCCCGTTATCGCCGAGATCGAAATGACGGTGACTGGCTGGAGGCTCGCGACGGGGGTCACGTCACCCCCGTTCACAGAGTACCCGGACAGCCTCGCACGGGAGTCGGAAGTCTGGTTCCATACCGTGTTCAGGACAATTCTCACTTCTGTGCCCGAGTCGTACCAGTAATTGTCACCTGGAATGGTGGGGGGCGTGGTCGAGTTGACTGCCTGCGCCGTCAATCCTTGCAGGTTCACTTGATACTGCTTTACTGAGTTCAACGTGAGCGTATGGGGTGAACCCATCGGCACGCCGATTGTCACTACCGATGCAGTGAGAGGAACGGTCGTGTTTCCTCCCCCGTCGACCTTGTAGGAGACCAGCCTGCTACCGGTACCACCGACCCGGTCGTAGCCTCCGGTGATGTTGAAGTTGGCCACCCTCCCCACCGTGAACCACTGCTCGCCGATATTCGCTCCTTTGACGGTTAGGGGATATTGGTGATAGTAGGTCAATACGAAGGGGCCGGATGAGCTTATTGAGCCGGTGGCAGAGAAGGTGTGCCACCTCTCAGTTCGGGTCGAACCCTGCAGTGGGTTCGTGACGGAGTATGGCCCGTTCGCGTCCAACCAGTAAGGAGTAGGATTGGGCGTGACGGATTCGGTGAAGGACGAGCCTAGAGCGGTGGCGAGGATTGTTGGAGGAGTCGGGCCGCCCCCGCCGACGAGAATGTAACTGAGGTTCACAAGATACTGGTGGAAGAAGTTCGGAAACAGGGGAACTGAATTCGTGACGGTGCCGGTCGGCGTGCCTGTGGTCCATCTCTCAGAAGCGGACGAACCGAGAAGGGTCGTGGGGTATGTGTAGGTCGTGGCCGCGTCAGCCCAGGCGCTGGACCCCGCGTTCGCGGAGGTGGACGAACCGAATTGGTAAAACTGGACCGCGGGCGGAGTGAAGCCCGACCCACCGCCCACGAGCGTGTAGTTGAACATCAGGAAGTATTGGTTGTAGTACACGAACTTTATCGTCTGACTCGATAGTGCAGTTCCCGACGCGGCCTGTGATGTGGCGAACCGGTGGGTATTTGTCGCCCCGGACAGGGGGTTCGTAAGCGACCAGCTGCTTCCGTAATCCAAGACGAGGGGTGTGGCAGTTGATGAGAGTGTGGTATTCTTCTGTTGTCCGACGCTGACGTAGGTCAGCGCAGGCGCGGAGTAACCTGAGCCACCCCCCTGCACCGAGTAGCTCACCGTGAATGTCACGGAGGAGAGGAGC
>JACPTA010000220.1 GCA_016193005.1 Nitrososphaerota archaeon
GCCTTTGACCCTCTCGATAAGGTTCTGACTTATCGTGCTGTCGACTGCGGTGATGCTCCATCTCGTGGGTACGAGCTTTCTTCTCTGTCGTTCTCCGAACATCCCCACACTCAGGGCCCGCTGAATCTTGGTCACGAGCACGCCGTTCCGGTAGAGCGAGTTAATCGCGTCCCCTGCGTTTAGGTCTCGGTCATAGTAAGCCTTCTCGATTCTCTTGTCGACCGAGACGCTACCAATCTTCAGCCTCTCCATGTGACCAGAAGGACCGAACGGCTGAGTATCCTCGCTTAGAGTGAGAATTCGGCGCGGCGGTTTGGAGAGCCTCAGCTCTGAATCGACTGGTCTATCTGCCATCGCCAGCTCCTGAATTTTTTGGATGGTATTCTTTGGGTCGACGGCGTCATCGACTCTCGCAGAGACGCTACCCCTGACCAGCGAATACCTGTAATCAAGTATCGACTCAATCGGCTTACCCAGCCATTCCTCTGGGGTGTCCAGGACGGAGGTATCGCCGTGCAATGGAGGAACCATCGGACCTATCGAGAGCTTTGGGTAGCCGTACCTCCCGACAAAGACGCCGGGTGGAGAAGCCCCGTCGATCGAGTCGGTGTATGCTGTGTCAGCAAAACGGGCGATGGACTGGGCCTTGAGAATTATGGGACACCTCGGCTTCCCACAAAGCAGTTTAGCCCCCCGACACTGCAGGCACATCCAAGCCGGAGGGCTCTCGACCACCTCGATTGACCTCGCGAGGTCTTGTTCCATTCCGATGGTCTCAACAGGAATGACGTTCGAGAGCCAGCTGATTCTCCTCGGCAGTTGAGATCAATAATTCGAGGTGTTCGGGGCTCTTAAACTACTTGGTTTTTCGAGTCCTTTCTCGAATGGATTAGGGGACTAACATAATAGAGAGTGATTCAGTCGCGCATTCGAAGGAATTTGAATCAAGATTTGTTCAAGAGGATTCTGGTCGCCACGGACGGCTCCGAGAACGCCAAGAAGGCTGCAAGGGTGGCTGTTGACCTCTCGAAGGAATGCGGCTCAGAACTTGTCGTGGTCAATGTCATACCTCCTCTTACGAGTATCCAGGTCGGGATCACTCCGCCAGTGCCCGTCACGGTCACGGAACAGTACTACAAGGATGCGAGGGCGCGAGCCGAGGACCTCGTGGAAGAGGTCATCTCGGAAGCCAAGAAGAGGGGCGTGAGGGCGAGGGGCGTGCTCTTGGACAAGCCCTACTCGGTGGTTGAAGGGATCACCAGCTACGCGAAGGACGAAGGCGCAGACCTGATAGTGCTTGGCACGAGAGGACTCGGAGGCTTCAAGAAGCTCCTCATTGGAAGTGTTTCAAGCGGCGTCGTAAGTCATGCCCCTTGCTCGGTCCTCATCGTCCGATAATACGAGCTTCCGTATCATCTTTCAACCCATACGCATGGGCAGAAGGCTGCGCTTCCCTTAGCGCCCGCTCAAGACACTCGATTCTCCGTTGACCTTGACAATCCTGAATATCTGGTCAGCAAAACTTTCTAGTTCTTTTTCGTGCGAGACAACGATGACCTGCGGACTCTGAACCTCGTCCAGAATCTCTCTCACCTTCCCGAGTTGCTCTTTACTGAAACCATCGGTCGGCTCGTCGAATATCATGAGGTTGGTCTTCATCCCCGTCGACACCTTCTGCACGACGTTGTTCAGCGCCAATCTGTAGGCTAGGGCTATACTCGTCTTCTCGCCCCCGCTCAGGTAATAAATCTCCTGCTCGTAGCCATCCTGCTCGAGTATCGGTGTGAAGTTTTCATCAATCCTCGCCTCCTTGCCGGCGTCGTCCACAAGCTTGGAGAACCAGTTCTGGAAGTTGGAATTGAACTCTTGGTTGATGTTCATCAGCATGTGCCTCTCAATCATCTCCAGTGTTGGTAGGAAATAGTCGTCAGTCCATATCTGATGTTCTTTGAGCACTTCTGCCCTCTTTGCGTAGTCCTGCTTCTTCCTGAGTTCCCCTCCTCGTTCTTTCAAGCGGTCACGTATCTCCTTCACAGTGGTGCTCGCCACAGCCACGTCATCTCTCGTCCCCCTAAGACTGTCTTCGGCGACCTTCAACTTTGAGTCGAGTCTCTTGATATCGGATGAGATGCCCTTCAGGAGTTCTGCGTTCTCCCTCGACTCTTTCAGCCTCTTATCAGGTTCTTCGTACCTGATACGCGCTTCGTCGAACTTCTTCGATTTCTGCTCGAGTTCAAGATTGAACTGTCGAATGTCTTCATTAAGCTCTCCGAGTCTCTTCTGAGCTGCCTCATACTGCTGCTTCTTCTCCAACAGGGACTTGGCCTCCTTGAGATTGATCATGTGTTGAGCGATCTTGGCAGCTACTTCGTCTTTTTCAATTCCTTTCACCCGTATCTTTTGTACGAATATCGTAGGGTCGGCCTCCCTGTCGCATGTTGGGCAGCTCCCCGTTCTTTGGACTGTTTCATAATCCTCAATCTTTGATTCCAGTCTCGCCTGAAGCTTCTTGA
>JACPTA010000224.1 GCA_016193005.1 Nitrososphaerota archaeon
CCGGAGTGCCTCCGGCCAGCACCGCTGAGGCAGTCAGAACGGCGCTGGAGGCCAAGGAGTCGGGGGCCGACGGCTACCTTGTCTTCCCGAACCCTGCTTTCTATGGCAAGCCGCTATCGGCGGATGTACCGTACCAATATCACAAGGCCATAGCCGACGCGACCCATCTTCCGATAGTGCTCTTCCAGCTTCAGCCGGACCTAGGCGGCTACGAGCTATCGGAGGAGGTATTTCTGAAGCTCCTAGAGGTTCCCGAGGTCGTGGCCATCAAGGAAGCGATGTTCGATGCCTTCAAGTACAACAAGATGCTCCGATTGGTCAGAGAGGCTCCACGGAAGATCGCGATGCTAACTGGCAATGACAATTTCATCGGAGAGTCGCTGGTCATGGGCGCTGAGGGCGCACTAATCGGCTTCGGCACTCTGGCGACTGACCTTCAGGTGGAGATGTTCGAGAAGGTGGGCAAGGGGCTCTACAGAGACGCCCTGGAAATATGGGAGAGGATTCGTCCTCTCGAGGAGGCGGTCTTCGGAGCTCCGGTTCGCGACTACAGAGCCCGAACAAAGGTTGCACTGACGATGCAGGGCATTATCGAGAACTTCCAGGTAAGACCTCCTCTTCTCCCATTGTCTCGAGAAGAGGTAGAGAAGGTCAGGGAGGCGCTCAAGAGGGCGGAGATACCCATCGAGCGCAGCATACAGGTCAAGGCCGTCTAATTCCGTCGCCTGACGTGCCAGAGAACTTCTTGTGGGTCAGCGGTCTGGGAGTGGCGACTGCTCCCTAACCCAACGAAAACAATCTCTCGTAAATCTCGACCTGTGAGTGGATTATCGTGAATGTCTCTTGTGGTGGGTAACGCCTTTCTTCTTCACCTTCAGTATCTGCTTTCCGAGCAGGGAGAGGATGAGCTGCACCGCGAGTTCGGCGGTCCGGTTGGCCTGGTCAAGAATGGGGTTTACCTCGACGAATTCCGCTGAGGTGGTCACCGTGGAGTCGTAGAGCACCTCCATCGCCAGCTGTGCCTCTCGGTAGGTGAGGCCTCCTGTCACCGGTGTGCCAGTCCCTGGAGCATCTCTCGGGTCCAAAACGTCTATGTCGAAGCTTAGGTGCACGTTCTTCACGCCCTTGCTTGCGATCTGAATCGCCCTATCCATCACCCCTCTTATTCCCACCGCATCGACTTCCTTCATCGTGAAGATCGTGACCCCAGAGCGCGCAAGCAACTCCTGTTCCTCATCGTCGAAGCTGCGACCGCCTATCAGCACGGAGTTCTGCTCCGAGGCCTTGGGGATAACGTTCCCAAAGCGGGCCAAGCGTGGATTTCCGTAACCGAGAATCGCAGCCAGAGCCATCCCGTGGATGCTTCCCGATGGTGTTGTCTCCTGCGTGTTGAAGTCTCCATGAGCGTCCATCCAAATGATGCCGCACTTTGTACCCTCTCCAGCCAAGCCCGTCATGGTCCCTATCGATATGGACTGATCGCCCCCAAGTACCAGGGGGAACATGTTCTGCGAAATAATCTGTGAAACTTGGCCAGCGAGAAGCTGGCAGACCCGAAGTACTTCATCCAAGTATCTTAGCCTCTCACTCCCCATCTTTGCGGCTGACCTGTCGGGACCTGGGATGTTCCCGAAGTCGTGAACCTCATGGTCCAGCGTCCGGACTCTCTCAGCCAAGCCAGCTATCCGGATAGCAGTAGGTCCCATGTCGACCCCCCTTCTCCTCTGTCCCAAGTCCATTGGGACACCGATTATGCCGACCTTCATTGGACTAGCTTCACCGACACCGCCCATGCGAGAATCGTCCTACTTAGATTTGATTCCGCCTGCTCGGCGAGAGGATCCAAATTGATTAAGATTTGAGATTGTGTAGATAGCTCAATACCGAAAGCTGATAAGATAAGCTGGCTACTACAAAGGAAGCAGTCGTGAGGTTGGGTCAGATGAACAACGAAGTCCGTGAGTTCCGTTGCAGGTATTGCAGGGTGCACAATCGCGTTGATAGGATCTTCTGTGTCCGTTGTCGAAGGAGGCTCGCCGAACTGACAGCTTATGATATTACTGAAGACGATTATGTTTATCCTCCTGACAGGGACAACTTGGCTGCACTCCAGGGGACGGAGCCTCTTCCCTCGCTAATCGGACGAACGATCACGAAGGCTAGGGAGAGGTCTCTGAGGTCTTGGTTGTCGAGAAAAGGTACAAGGGTTGAGCCGCTTTCCGAAATTGGTATTTCTCTAAGGAGGTGCAGCGAGATTCTCAGCCTCGAGATCATCCCAGAGACGTTCATCGTGGCTTCAGAGGGTGCGAACGCCTTGACCTTCGGCAGGGAGGAAAACCCAGTCTTGGTCATCAGCTCATCAGCGACAGAGGTGCTTGACAAGGATGAGATGACGGCTGTGATTGGCCACGAACTTGCGCATGTCAAGAGCAAGCACCTGATGTATCACACTTTGGCGGAGTCCCTGGCCAAGGGAGCCGGGATAATCGGGCAGTTCTTCGGAGTTGGCCTTCTCTCAACGCCGATACAGATGCTCCTGCTGGCCTGGTACAGGGAGTCCGAGGTTTCAGCGGACAGGGCATCACTCCTCACGGTTAACGACGTGAATACACTCGAGTCCCTAATGAACAAACTCGGAAGACACGCCAATAGAGAGGGCGGGGCCAGCGCGTTCGAGTCGATTTCCGAGCTCTTCCAGACACATCCAAATCTTGAGAGGCGTCTGGACTTAATCAAAGAGTTTGGTTCCAGCCCTGAGTTCAGGCAGGCGCGACAGAAGGTGAAGAGAAGGGATAGGGTGGCGAGGGCGCTCATCCCAATCTGCAGGTTCTGCGGCGTCGCCAAGCCTGCCTCGAAGTTGTTTTGCGGAGCGTGCGGAAAGAGCCAACTGTGATTGGTTGGTAATTCGTGCCCTGAACGAGGGAGACGCGTCTGGTCCGTAACAATCTGGAAACAATATTAGACGGCGCAGTCAGAAACTTGAATGAGACGTGAATGATCTGTTATTGCGGCAGGATTCTGATCCGGAACAGGGAAGGGCTCCTAGTCTGCAAGCAATGCAAGTTGGAACCTCCCAGGTGCGAGTGCTTCTCGGTCTAAGACTGTCGAAAGTTCTCTGCACCTTCCAATGATGGCAGAGGCTGCTCAGTCGGCCGATGTTGTTGCCCTCTCAGTCTTCCTGAGGAAGAGGAGGGCGATAGGTGCGATAAGCAGCGAGATCGAGCCTAGGAAGACTGGAACAAACGAGAACCCGCCCGTAACGTCTGCTAGATAGCCGGCGATGACTGGACCAATCAAGCCCCCTATGTAACCTACTGAAATGACGAGACCGCTTGCCGTGCCCGCTACGTTCGCCGGGAACAGGTCGATGGGCAGAATCAAGCAGGTGAGGAACATGCTTGCGTTCGTCACTCCCAAAGCTAAGGGGTTCAGGGCGACGAGTTGAGGAGGCGTAGCGGCTAGGGCGAACCCAGAGACCCCTGAAATAATCGCGGCCACCCAAAGGAATGGTTTTCTCGTCCTGAACCTATCCGACAAGACCGGGAGGAGGATTATGCTCGGCACCCCAGCGAGAGAGACGAGGGACTGGAGGATGGCTGCATCCTCAGCGAGTATGCCCAATCCGGTGAAGAAAGGCAGCAATCCTGTCACTTCGACATAGTAGATGATGTTGTCCAATAACAAGATTGTAGCGACGACCCATAGAGACGGACTCCTCAGAACCCGCAGCGTCCTCGCAGCCTCTCCGCTGTGACGCGAACTTTCCTCCGATGGATTTTTCCTCATCGTAATCCACCAAACCGCCGAGATAGCAAGAGAGAAAGCGCCCCAGATAAGGAAGACTCCCCTCCAGGTTCCTGGCGTGACATACGCCAACGGCAGAGTGGCCGCGAGCGCTGCTGTTGAACCGAGCATGATTCCGGTGCCGTAAATCCCAGATGCAGTTCCATGGAAGTTTGAAGGGAACCACACCCGGATAATCTTCGGAAGATTGGGAAAGCAGAGGGCAAGACCGACTCCGATTACCGAGGTGAACGCCGCAAGCGTAAGGAGATCGGAGGAGAAGGCTCTCGAGAGGTTGCCGAGTGCGAGGAGGATCGATCCTATGCCGGCTGCGCGTCTCGGGCCGATTCTGTCAGCCACGAGGCCTCCAAACCCAGCCAGGGCGGCAAGGAAGGCCAGCGGGATGGAGAATACAAGACCCGTCTCCGTGAAGTTCAGGTTAAGGCTATCCTTGATCAACGACATGATAGGGGAGATGTTCAGAAAGGCAGAGTACATCGAGAATCCGAGCAGCCAAGTGTTGACAAGCACCAGGTATTGTGGCCTGCTGAAAATCACTCGATTTCTCTGGACTCTGCAACGGTTTCGTATAAAGAGTTGCTTGCTCGTGGGAAGGCGTTCGGTGGTGGGGCGGAAGGGGAGCCGCTAATCCTCCGAGTCGATGCCTCGAAGTTGATTTATGGGCGAGAGCCGATGAGTCATCAGAACCTAAAGAGGTCGGGTCTGCAATCTTGAGGCTCGGTTTACCCACACGCATCACAACGAAAGCAAGTGTTGGGCTAGTCGATAAGGTCGAAGTAACTAATTTTCTGCGAGGGCGTGGCAGCTACCCTACCTTCTGTACTAACTCATTCACAATGCGACTTGCGGGATGTCCTGAGCAAATCGAGTATTCTGCCAGTCCAGGCCTGAGGGCAGGCGAGGAGCTCGAGTGAACCTACTCGGCAAGTCTGTGGGACGCTACGCTAGTGCAGAAGCGTTGCACCTTCTCTCCGAATCTTTCTGAGAGTATCTCCTCTTTCTTGATCGAGAGCATTCCGAGAACGTTTGCGCCTTTCCCTTTCACCTTCTGGACCATCCTTGCCATGTAGCCGGAGACGCTTCCCTTCGTGTACGTGACTATCAACGCTAGATTGACTCCCCTGAGTTCGTGACCTTCGATGAAGCCATTTATCGGCGGGCAATTGTAAGACCATTTTGGCGCGAGAAGGTAGACCAGCCCGTAACCGGCGAGGTCTACCGGTTTCACACTCACCTTCAGGCCAGGCACGAAAGACCTTGCCAACCATCCGTAAAAGCCGTGCTCCTGCACAGGCTCGAGCTTTACAACCTTCACCCCGTCTCTCTCGTGTCTCTGCCGGACGTACTCGAGGATGCGCGAGCCACTCCTACCCATACCAAAATGGAGGATGAGGACGTTCAACTAAGGCCACCGGCGCTCGCTGATTCGGCCGATTATCCACCGTAGAACCAGCCTGTTGTCCGCATGAACAGAGGTTCGGCGTCCTTGCGCCTTCTCCATCTCTTGCGGTTAGCAGATACATTCCATAGTTTATCATCCTTAGGGCGACTTTCTTGGCCTCTTCGTTCATAGGCAGTGTAACTCGCAAGAGTGGTTATTGAAATTTACCCCCCATGCCCTGCGACGTTTCAGCTAACTGTGCTGACCTTCTGACGCCTTCTTTGGACTCATCTCGAGGAAGGGTTCTCCCCCCGTTTTGGCGAAGGACGAAAGGTTATTTGGAATGAATCTCCAGCGACGAACAACGGAGCTGCCCACTTACGACGAATTACGCTCGTCTTGTCTCACCTCCTCCCTGGCTGATGGAATACGAGGAATGCGTCAACCAGCAACTGACCACGCTCTATCGGGAAGCTGACTCCACTCTCGACAGAGCTGCGATGGATGCCCTTTCCAAGGGGAAAAGAGTCAGAGCAATCCTCGCGCTACTGTGGTGCGAATCAATCTCGGGGGAGTACGAGTCAGCTGTCCCGGTCGCGGTCGCCTACGAACTTGCACATGCGGCTGCTCTCGTGCAGGACGACATCATCGACGGCTCTGAGAAAAGGAGAGGTGCGGAGTCGATTGTCCACAAGTA
>JACPTA010000233.1 GCA_016193005.1 Nitrososphaerota archaeon
CCCTCCCACCCCTGAGCCTCACCGATCTGTAGCCGCTCACAGTCATCTCTTGAATCTGCTCTCCACGGACAGCGAGTGATTCGGCAGTCCCTCTGCGTAGGCCAGAGTCTTCAGCGCGGGGATGATCCTCCGTAATCCCTTCCTCGAGCCCTCCACCATCCAGATCGTCTTCACAAAATCGAGCGCAGATAGTCCGCCCCTGAATCTGGCAAAGCCTTCGGTGGGGATGACGTGGTCCGTCCCTACACAATAATCACTGGCGGCGCATGGGGAGTACTCCCCGTTCAGAATCAGACCTGCATTCTCGATCAATCCGGCAAACCCTTCGGGGTTCGCCATCATCAGCTGGAGGTGCTCGGGAGAGAGGGCATTGATCAAGTCAGCCGCTCGCCGCCGGTCCACACAGACGGCTGCGAAACCCTTTTTCAGGCATCCCTCGACGTACTCCCTTCTCTGAACTCCCGGCACGATTCTCTCTATCTCCCCGCGAACTTCGTCCGCGAGCGAGTCTGACCAAGTCACGAGGCCACAGATGCTATCCTGCCCGTGCTCAGACTGTCCGACCAGGTCCCACGCGACGCTTCTCGGGTTCGATGACTCATCTGCTGCCACCACGAGTTCAGTCGGACCTGCGAAGAAATCTATCGGTACGTCGCAGGATACCAGCTGCTTCGCCACCGCCACATGGATGCCGCCAGGTCCGACGATCTTGTCCACCGTTCCGACCGTCTCTGTTCCGTAAGCCATTGCAGCAATCGCCTGGGCTCCCCCTACTCTGAAGACTTCGTCGACCCCACAGAGAGATGCTGCGGCGAGTATGGCGGGATTTACCTGGCCCTCGGCGTCTGGAGGAGTGCAGAGAACAATCCTCTTCACTCCGGCGACTCTGGCAAGCCCCGCCGTCATGAGGACGCTGCTTGCGTAGGCTGCCCTTCCTCCGGGGATGTAGCAACCCAGTGACGAGAGTGGACGTGAGATGAGCCGCATCGTAAAGCCGCCCGAAACCTGCGAGTAGTCCAGCCTCTTCAGGAGGCCTCCCTGTGCGGATTGCAGACGTCGCAGCGAGAACTTCATCGCCGAGAGGAGTTTCTTCTCGACCCTCCGTGTCGCCCCACTGATCTCTCTTTTTCGAACTGTCAAATCCTTCTTGGAGAGCGTGACACCGTCGAACTTTCTTGTGTAATCTACGAGCGCTCTATCACCTCTCTTCCTGACATCTGCGATGACGCGACGTACTCGAGACTCCACCTTGGAGAGGTCGTGCGAACTCTTGCGAATCTTCGAGACCAACTCGAGGACTCCTTCGGGCCTGACCGCAATCTTCGGGAGGAGTTCCGTCAAAGCTCCCCGTTCTCCTCCATAATCTCCTCGAGTGACAGCACCTGGCGCGGCTCGTGGACCACGAGACCCTGGGCGAGCCTTCGTAGCGTAGGTAGAATCTTGAGGAGTTCTCCCTTTCCGATCACAGTATTCACCGCGTACCATCCCTTCTCGGACAGCTCGCTGATCGTAGGTCTCTTCAGCGCCGGCAACTCACGAAGAAGACGGGGGAGGTTCTTCGCCCTTACGTTGACGTAGATGTGGAGAAGCTTCCGCCCGTCGACGGCTCCCTTCAGCATTGCCATCAGGTCGAAGATCTTCTCCCTCTTCCAAGGGTCTTTGAGTGCCTTCTCGTTCGCTATGAGATAGGCAGTAGACTCCACAATTGTCTCTATCTGTCTGAGGTTGTTCTGCTCGAGGGTCGAGCCCGTTTCGGTGACATCGACTATCATGTCGGCAATCTCCGGCGGCTTCGCCTCTGTCGCTCCGAATGAGAGGTAGATCGCCACTTGCGCGTTCTCCCCTCTCCGCCACCACGGTGTGACTATGAGAGGCTCCTTCTTGCCAAACCGCTTCAAGTAAACAGGGCGCGACTTCACGTAGTTCGCCACCAAATTGAGATATTCGGCTGAAATCCTCACGGTCCTTCCCCTCTTCCAAAAGTCGGCAACCAATTCGTCTATCGTCCTGTACTGGTATGTCTTCGGTATCGCGGCCACTATCTTGACCTTGCCGTACTCGAGGTTCAGGATTTTCCTGACCTTCGCTCCAGTTTCCGTGATCCAGTCTACTCCAGTTACGCCGACGTCCTGTATTCCGTCTGCCACGTACACGGGTATCTCCTGGGGGCGGAGGATTCTGAGTTCGATTTCTGGATCGCTGATGAACGGTCTGTATGTTCTGTCTTGTCCCGAGATCTTGTAGAACGCCCTTTGGAATATCTCGTAGGTCGCCTTCTCGAGGGAACCCTTCGGTAGGGTTAGCTTCAGCTTTGGCAACGGCAACTCCTCCTTCGCGCAGGCATGAGATAAGCTATTGAGTGAGCGCGATATATTACGGTGGAGAAGCGAGAGAGTGTACTGGCGACATCAATGAACTGAACCAGCTCCAGTGAAGTCGATCCCCTCTCAATCTTACCACGTACTCGACGCACGACCTCGAATTCTATTTAAGGGTTTTTCGCCAACTACTCCTTGACGATACAATCGGATGAAGATTTGTTTGCGCTTCAAGATTTATTACCCGACCGTTTTCGCAGTTCAAAACGGGCCAGTCGTCTAGCTCGGTCTAGGACGTCAGAGCAGATCCGTCATGCTCTTACACAGCGAAGTGGCACCAGCCTCGAAGGCCGGTGGTTCAAATCCGCCCTGGCCCATCCAGCATCCTACTTTCTTTTCAGAATGACCACAGGAATCTTGCGGGCGGTCTTACTCTGGTACTCCCCATATCCGCTGTAGGCTTTCACGACCTGCGGCCACAGCCTCGATCTTTCGTAGTCAGTAGCAGTGGAGGATCGCATCTGTATCTTCTCACGTCCCACCTGAGCTATGACGTCTGGATTGGCAACGAGATTGAGGTACCATTCAGGATGACTCGGATGACCGCCTTTCGAAGCGACAATCAGTAGGTTCTCGCCGTCATTAAAGTACATCAGAGGTGTTGTCCGCTGCCTACCCGTCTTACGACCTGTAACGGTGAGAAGAAGAATTGGAACGCCAAGGAACCGCGACCCGAGGCGAGCCCCAGTTAGTCTATACAGGACTCGATGTATTGACGAGAGGAACTTGAAGCTCTTGCCAGCCATTCTTCTCATTTGTTCTAACGGAGGATAACAAAAGCATTTCGTGCTTGTCTCAAAACAGTCCCCAGGCAATCTTGGTCAACGTCTTTAGAGGAGTTTTGGGACGAAATTCGGAGCCGAAAACCGCGCGTTCGCCTGGCCCACGTCACAGATAGCCTATCTCACCCTTCATCTACCAAACGATGCCTGAACAACGTTCTCATGGTAGATTTCTCTTCAAGCCCTAAGTAGAACTGGATGGTGACGCACAAGGAGGTAGCTTGCTCGATGAAGCTATATAGTTGCGAGGCGAATGAGTTGTGTGGCGAGAAAACAGAAGAAGGCGAAAAGAGGGAAACATGTTTCACGGCGTAAACCGAAGGAGGTCAAACTTGGCTATTTGGCAGAAGATGTCGGAACCATCAAGATACAAAAATGGTGGTGTGGTGACTACGCGTGCAACGTCGGCGGTACCATATACAAAGCTGGAGATGTACAACGCATCTGTTTTGTCACCCCTCCTGCAACGGGCTGCCCACTCACCACTACCCTAGGCGACGGTTCTTCGTGGGGTCTTACAGGAGGTTGCAGACAGGACGGCTGAGCTTGTCACGCTCATTCAGGAACAGCATCCCTAACCAACTGCAATCTTAGTGGGGATTTCGCCCCCAATGGCGATGCTCCAGCACACTGTTCTCGGGAGCAGGAACCATCGGGGGTGTCAACGAAGTTAGAATTCGAGAATATCGCCAGCGAGGCTGTCCATTCGCGCTGTCCTACCTTCAAGAGTTATTTAGAAGCCAGAAAACTATCATGATATTGCAGAACTTCCGCTACGTCAGTTGGGAAGACTATGGTCGGCTCGTTTCAAACCTCTCTGAGCAGATAAGGGCTGCGGGCAAGAAGTTTGATCTGGTCGTAGGCATCGCGAGGGGCGGGATTCCCGTGGCCATGGTCATCGCAGACCAGTTGGGCGTCAAGATAGACATCATCAACGTGAAGTCCTACACCGGGATAGCGGAAAGGTCGAAACCACGAATCATATCTACACTGACGGAGGAGGTGAAAGGAGAGACCCTCCTTCTAGTAGATGACTTGGTCGACTACGGAGACACCATGGAGACCGTGGCGGACTTTCTTAGAAAGCAGAAACCAGGGAGCATCAGCACCGCCGTTCTGTTCGTAAAACCTTGGAGCAATTTCAAACCCTCCTTCTATCTTGAGGTTGTTGATGAGTGGGTAGTCTTCCCTTGGGAGAAGGGCGAGGTCAGTAGGCTCCGTTCAGACAAGCCAGCCAAGAAGATACAACTCGAGCCATCTGCCTAGAGGAAGGAGTATAGAAGGTAGGCGTTCAGCGCAATTATTATGGCACCGAACATCGATGCCAAAACTGTTGTAGCTCTCCTGTTTACAAACTCGCCCATGACCCGCCTCCTACTCGTGTAGACAATCAATGGTATCATCGGGAGCGGGATCATCAGACTGAGGATTACCTGACTGTAGACTAGGAGTGACAGAGGATTGAGCCCGAGCAGTATCGCGATCGTCGTCGGAAACACGTTGATGAACCTTGTAACTAGCCTTCTAAGATAGATGTTTACGTTGGTCCCGAGCAGTCCATCCATTATGGCCTGACCAGCCAGCGTGCCGGTCGTCGATGATGCGAGTCCCGAGGACAAGAGCGTCACCGCGAAGACAATGGCGGCGATGGGACCGTACAATGGTACCATTATGTGGTACGCTTCATTGATTGTAGAGATATCACTGTACTTTGGATAGAACGCAGCCGCAGAGGCCACGAGAATGGCGCCATTGACAAATCCCGCAATCGTCAGCACGAAGATATTCTCCATGAGATGCAGCCTCCTCAGCCTCCTCTTCTCCTCGAGAGTGTTGTCAGCCAATCTATTTTTTGTAAGCCAAGAATGGACATACAGCGCGTGTGGCATCACAGTCGCCCCAACTATCCCGACGACGGCAAGAATGCTCTTGGATCCCAACGAGGCGGAGAAGGTATGCAAGACTATCTCGCTCAGGTTCGGTCCAATGACTATGACTTCGTAAAGAAAGCCGATGCTTATTATCGAAACTAAGAGCATGAACAGGTACTCGATCACCCTGAACCGTCTCGATGCGAAGGCTAACAGTATCAGTACGTCTGCAGCACCAAATATGGCAGCATAGAGAAGGGGAATGCCAAAGAGGATGTTCAGTGCCAGTACAGTCCCGAGATATTCGGCAAGGTCGGTTGCCGCGGCGGCGGCTTCGGCCGCCAGCCAGTAAGGAATCACGCGCAACTTTGACTTCAGAGAGAGCCTAACCAGCTCAGGGAGGCTCTTCCCAGTTGAGATTCCAAGCTTCCCTGAGAGGTATTGAAGCAGCATGGCCATGAGGCTGGCGAGCCAGACAGACCACACCAAGTCATAGTTGAATGCGGCGCCTGCCTGGATGTCCGTCCCGTAGTTCCCGGGGTCCATGTAGGCCATGCTTACGATCAGCGCGGGACCAACGTACTTGACGAACTCTACCACCGAAGATCTCGAACGAGTCGCCATGGCCCATCCTAGGGCATTTGTGAATCCATTATTTAGATGCACCTAAAATTGTTAGATGGCTCTAATTCTACAAATCTTCTTGACAAGGTGACCAGAGAGATAGAGCAGCCGGCGGGAAGGAGGTTTCAGGGCCTGGAGACGGCAATGGCAGCTGACTTCTCAGAAGCCGTCCACCACTTGATACAGGAAGAACCCGCGGCAACTCGCCGAGATAAGAGGTTGCGCAGAGAAAGCTTAACCGTAATCTAGCGCTTTCGGAAGGCCCTCATTGCCACGTCGATTATCCTCGAAGCGACCCATTCCTTCGTGGCA
>JACPTA010000067.1:0-13697 GCA_016193005.1 Nitrososphaerota archaeon
TCGACCTGATCAACCTCGATCACGGACAGCTGAGCGACCTGAGGAAGCACGTTGTCATTTCTGACGATTCTCCTTGCATGATAGACTTCGAGTCAGCGAGCACGAACAGAGCGGTCAGGAACGTGACGACGGCGGCTCAATACCTCTTCATCGGGGGAAAGGTATCAGCTAGGCTCAAGAGGGTCTTTGGAATAAGGGATGGCCGCGAAATACTGGAGGCCCTTCGGCGATACAAGGCAGATATGAACGATGCTAACTACGCAAAGGTACTGATCTCGATGAAGATCAGGTCGACTAAACGTTAACCTGAGAGGGAATCGTAGACGAGTGGGATGGGGTCGGTGGGATTTGAACCCACGATCGCCAGCGTGCTGGACCTCTTGGATTCCCCAGGCTGGAATCCTAGACCTTCAGCCATGAAGTGCGTTGAGCACACCCACGGAAGCTAGACTACGACCCCACATTTCTCGCCTCGTGAAACTTCGCTTAATAAGAAATCACAGCTCAGTCATCTTACCATTGTTTGCCGAATGCTAGAGTAATCGTAGTGGTCGCCGGGGTCGATCTGGTGACGTTCGGCTCGGGCTCGCGCGACTAGAGGGTTGCCTGTCCAGGCATCCAGTTCACGGGACATGCCTTGCCAGTCTGCAACGCCTCCAAGACACGCAAGACCTCAGCGACGTTCTGCCCGAGGTTAGGGTCGATCATCATCTTGAACCTCACCCTCCCCTCGGGGTCGATTATGAAGGTCCCTCGGAGTGGTTCACCAGTGTTTTCATCGAGTATGTCGTACGCCCGGCAGACTTCCTTCTTGAAATCGCTGAGGAGAGGGTACTCGACCTTCGGTTCCATCTTGCTTATCCAGGCTTCATGAGAGTAGATGCTGTCGGCACTCACTCCGAGCACCTCTGCGTTCAACGCTGTGAAATCTCTCCGTCTCTTCGCAAATTCAGGAACTTCGGTGCTGCATACCGATGTGAAATCCCCTGAGTAGAAGAACAGAACAATCCATTTTCCGCTCTTTGGTTCTCCGCGAGAAAGTATCTTCGAAAGTTCTACCTCTCCCTTCGTCGACATCAACTTGAAGTTTGGTGCGGGATCTAGGACTTTCACCATGGCGCGGTCGATGTGAACTCGCGTTTTTCTTTAAGCCTTTCGACTTGGGCTCACCCGATTCTTTTCCGGGGAAGGTTCCTCCATGTGCCCAAGCCACGAAGATTAGCACATACCCGGCACCGATCACTGAGAACGAGTGATATCACGCCCCGATCCATAGACCACAATCTGTCCGGTGAGCCGCAGGCCTTGCATGGCGCCTGTCACGTATCTACCGCGTACCCCCCCGAGTCGCAAGTTCGAGTCCAATGCTGGGACCGCTTTCCCTCCAATCCCTCCGGCCCCACCACTCCGGTGTCAAGAACAATCTTCGTGGGCGTTGCAAGCTGCGCAAGGGTGGCACCTATGCACAGTGGTGGTCCAGGATATGCATTCTACTGAGTCGCGAGAACCGGCTTCCTACTTGCCATGACCGGCCTCTCGTGGTTGACTACCCTGCACAACTAATCTTTGTGTCTTATGGAAATCATCCGGACTCTCGAATTCTTTTGAGAATATCTTGATTCGCCCTCAGGAATCTTACAAAGTGGCCCAATTTTTCGAGGGTCTTGGGCTGAAGACTGTGCTCCATCCCCTCCGCATCTTCATGAGCAAGTTTTTGGTCCAAACCGAGAATTAGTAAGAACTCTGCGATGGTACTGTGCCTGTTCCTGACAGATCTGGCCAACTCTTCTCCCATCTCAGTGAGGGCAAATCCGCGATGTTTTTCGTAAGTCAATAATCCGTTGTTGTGTAGCTTTTGAATCATTGTCGTCACGGTCGGGGCCCTCACGTTCAGGTTATTCGAGATATCGACAGCTCTGGCGTAGCCCTTATCTTCAATCAACTCAAGGATGACTTCCACGTAGTCCTCTTCTCGAGGAGTGTACTTTCTGGGACTTCGGAGATGAGCCTTCTCAAGGACATTAAGTCTCTCAGAAGTAGCCTTGACCAACTTTCCCGGCTCAGGCAGGTACCACGTATTTACTTCTTTCGTTTTGCGGTTCTGGTTCGTCTTCGGGACATGCCTAAGAAGCCTCCTTCCCGCCGTCTGCACCAATCGTTCCTACTCAAACATCGACGACGTGATCAGAGCCGGACGCAGATTCATCACGAAATATAAACGGACTTTCGGAACTTGACTTAGACTAATCTAAAAATATTAAACCACTCAAATCTTTATATCACTGCCTTCCTTCTCCCACCGGGTCGGCATGAGAAAAAGTAGACGTGATTTCCTCCGAACTTTGGGCGCTGCCGGAATAACTAGTGGTCTTGTTCTTGGATTATCGGCTAGTCGTAGTGTACAGGCTGAATCGTCTGTTCCCATCGGATCTACTCCAATGCATGGACTCCATACAAGTCTCGTGGGAGTCAAAGCACCTCAATCTCAGGGCCCTAATGTCATGGATCCCATGACCTTCCTGACACACTTTGACCAAGGTAAACTGGTGACGCTTCAGAATGGTCACAGAGCCAGGGAGTTCAACCTAATTTCGTATTCTAGCCTCATAGAAGTGGCTTCTGGACTCCAATTTCCGGCTTGGACATTGAACGGCACTGTTCCTGGCCCGACGCTCAGATGCGTTGAAGGAGAGACTGTAAGAATAAGGTACCGCAATGGTGATGCCCATCCACACACGATCCACCTTCATGGAATACATCCTGCAGGAATGGACGGCGTTTTTGAGATTGTGGAACCTGGTCAAGAGTTTGTGTACGAATTCATCGCCGAGCCCTTTGGGCTCTTCCCTTACCACTGCCATGTCATGCCTCTGTCTAAGCATATAGCTAAGGGACTCTACGGTACACTAATCATCGACCCGAAGACGCCCCGCCCAGCAGCCAAGGAGATGGTCATGGTGATGAATGGCTTCGATGTCGACTTCGATGGTGGAAACGAGTTCTACACCGTCAATGGTATAGCGAACTACTACACCGACTATCCGATTCGGCTCAAGGTAAACGAGCCTGCGAGGGTCTACCTTGTCAACATGACCGAGTTCGACCAGATAAATTCGTTCCACTTACACGCGAACATGTTCTGGTACTATCCGAATGGGACGATGCTCACCCCTACCGAGTTCACCGATACTGTTGTGCTCGGCCAAGGGCAGAGAGGGATACTGGAGTTCTCGTACAAATATCCAGGGAGGTACCTCTTCCATGCGCATAAGACCGAGTTCGCGGAGCTGGGCTGGACAGGCATTATCGAGGTCGTCGAGTAGGGGGAGTTATCTTGCCGAACGCCATGCGCGCGGCTGGAGCAGTCCTGCCTATAGCGATCCTCGTGCTTGCAGTCTACGCCTTCCAGTCTGGGTTTCTCCTGCAGGTACCAGGATCACCTGTCCCCGTCGAGAGAGTGGACATAGAGAGGATAGTGCTTCGGCCGGGCGAGATCACAGCCTACATGGTGAACAGTGGTGCGGAGGATGTGAAGGTAGCGCAGCTGCTGGTCGATGACATCATCTGGGGTGGGACGATTTCTCCCTCTGATGTAATCCCGAGACTTGGCAAAGCTACCTTATCGATAAGCTATCCCTGGGTCGAGGGAGAACCGCTCCTGCTGACGATTGTCACTTCAAACAGCTTCAAGTTCGAGCATGAACTCGAGGTGGCCTTGCCCACGCCCGAGTTCGGCACCGATCTCTTCGTCCTCTTCGCGCTGATGGGCTCATACATCGGCCTCTTACCTGTGTTCCTAGGAGTCCTCTGGTACCCTGTCTTGAGGTCCCTAAAGCCGAGCCTGTACGCCTTTCTCCTGAGCTTCACGGTCGGCCTGCTAATCCTTCTGGGAGCGGATTCGATATTCGAGGCATTTGAGATATCGGCAGGCGCACCCGCCATATTCAACGCCACGCCACTGGTGATCATCGGACTCCTTGCGACCTTCATGAGTCTGATGGTAGCGAGCGAGTCATCCCTCTCAACGAAGGGGGTTGCTAGCAGAGGACTCTCCTTGGCCTACCTGATAGCCTTGGGAATAGGTCTGCACAATTTGGGAGAAGGGCTCGCGGTGGGAGCAGCGTACGCAGTTGGCGCGGTTGCTCTGGGCGCCTTCCTGATAATCGGCTTCACCATACACAACTTCACAGAAGGAATCGCGATAGTTGCTCCACTATCTTCCAGCCGCACAGCGATTAAGCATCTTGTTGCCGTTGGGTTCATAGCGGGTGCTCCGACGATAGCAGGAGCGCTGATAGGCGGATTCAGCTTCTCGAGCTTCTGGGCGTCTCTCTTTCTGGCAGTAGGGGCTGGCGCAATCTTTCAGGTGGTCTTTGTGATCCTTCGTTACATGGCCGAGTCTAGAGGTTTTGCCTCTCTTTTAGGTGATTTGAAGGTGGTCTCAGGCATTACACTCGGAATGCTGGTGATCTACTTAACCGGCTTTCTTGTAGCCGCGTAGGATTACGATGATAAAGAGAAACCTTGCGATCTCGCTGAGCCTAGTTATTGTGGGTGGAATCATCGGAGTGATTTACATCTCCTCCAGGCAAGATCTCACAATCGTAAAAATCGAGGGAGAATCGGGAGTTGCCATTTACAATGGAACGAGCGTTCCGGCCTATTCTTTCTCTCCGGCTACGATCGAGGTAAAGAAAGGGACTACGGTAACTTGGTCCAATGCGGACCCTATAGCCGCTCATACTGTTATCAGTCTTGGTTTGTTCGAATCGCAACTTATCCAGCCGCGAGGAGACTTCTCATTTCAGTTTAATGAAGTCGGCGTCTTCGATTATTACTGCAGCCTACACCCATGGATGAAAGGAAAAATCATTGTCAGGTAAGATTATTTGTATGGGGTCTTCGAACATGTTGAGCCGGGTGGTGAATTTACGGCCGAACCATTCGGGCTGCACCCCTATCACTATCATACTATGCCCATCAAGAAACATATCGAGAAGGGACTCTACGGGACCTTCATAATCGACCCCGAGCCACACCGACCCCATCGATCCCTAGTGAGGAACGATCTCCGTGGGCATCACGAATTCCACTGAGATTGTTGGCAATGCTTCATGGCGATAATTTACAGGATACCGAAATGGTCCGAAGCTCGGCCATGCGAGAGTATAACCACCGAATGAATGTCCTAAAGGGCCTGAAGTGAACGGCGACCCAGTAAGTGTACGAGCCGAGAGGGAGCAGTCGTATCAACTGAATCAAAGCATCTCCAGCATCGAAGATCCTGTCTCGTTCTCCAGTCGGCTCAATTGACCGACTTGTGCTGTAGACGATATGAAATGCCCGCATCATCCTCGCTCTTGTCATCTGACTCCGAACAAGCTCGTAGGCAGTGCCACTCTGGAGTGGAATTGGGATTAGCCTGTGCTTTACGTCGAGCCGGACAACTACGTTCCTGAATCTGGTGCAAGGCCCACAGTTAGCATCGTAGAGCAGATAGGCGACGCCCCGCTGCTCGTCACGATGATCAGACACTTTTTTCTCCCGTGGTCGTAGATGTTCAATTGCAGCTTTCTTAAAACCCCTAGCATTCCCCTCTGAAATCGCTTGCCGCTTGTGGTAACCGATGAGGGATTCTCTTCTCAGCCCTGCAGAATCGGCGCCGCCCCTTCCTTGTCTCCGATTAGTCGGCCAGGAGATTTCAGGTGATTGACCTCACGCCAAGTCCAGATCATCACCGGGGCGACGACACCGACCATGAAGATAGTTATCAGCAAATTTTCGAACCCGTAAGGTAACATGGCTTCCACGCCGAAGTTGGATAGCACGCCTGCCACGACGAAGATGAGACCACCGAACAGCAGGCTCCTTGCCCCCACCCGGGAGCCGAACATCTGGACTTTTTCGACACCCCATCTTCTCGCCACCTGGAGGACTCCACCAAAGAGCGTTCCGATGAGCAGGAGTACCAACAGAGTCCCCGCTCCAAAGGCTGCGCCCGGTGCGAATCCGAGGAGGCTACTCGGCATCGCAGGGACGGCAACTAGGTAGACAAAAGTGGTAAACAGCCCGGTGTCCACGCCGAAACCTGCGATGAAACCATGAATCAAGCACCAGTGGACGGGTATTCGCTTTGAAGGATTGGCCTCGCCCGCGTGTTTCGCGCGGTCCTTGGCCGAGATCCACATGAGGGGGTGCCAATGCGGGAGTCTCCCATACAGGATCAGGTAGCCAGCGAACGCCATGGCGAGCCCGACTGCCACAAAAACAGGAGCGTTCAGAGATTCGTTGAACGCCAGGTAGCTCCCGATTGCCCAGTAGACCAGCTGCGACATCATTGCGCGCTGAACCGTGAACGCCGACGCGAAATATGTTCCGGAGAGGAGTCCTCCCCTACCGGTCGTGGTTCCCACCGAGTAGCTGAACGTTATCGGCCACGTGTGCTCGTCGGGAATTATGCCGTGGAGCATACCTAGGCTCAAAGATCCAAACAGGAGGCCGACCCACGGCTCGATGAGACTCATGGAACTTGTAATCCGCCGCTAATTCCTTATTAAGATTCCGTGAATTCTTATTAATAGTCTATAAATAAAACCTGATATCTTATTAAGATGGGGGTTCCGCATGCCAATAGTAAGTCTCTCGTTGCCGGAAGAACTGGTGAAGTCCCTGAACCAGATTCAGACGTCACTGGGGTACGCTGGCAGGTCCGAACTAATCCGGGCAGCGGTTCGCTTGATGCTCGATGACTTGAAAGAGAAGGATGCGCTATCTGGATACGCTAACGGGGTCCTCTTGGTCACGCACGACGAGGCCAACGAGGAGCCAATCACGAGACTGAAGCATGAGTTTGAGGGCGTCGTAAAGACGCACATACACAGCAAGTTGAGCCGCGCAAACTGCGTCGAGGTGTTTCTCTTGCAGGGCGAAGGGAGAAAACTTGCTTCAATGGCGAAGACGTTCCAGAAGGAAGAGAAACTGCGTAGCGCGAAACTGGTTGTCTTTTGACAGAGAAGTCAAACATAGACACTCGAACTGTTTTCAGTGTGGATGACGTTCACCTTGTGCACAGACCTGACGAAGTACTCGTTTCTCTAGGTGTTTACCAGAAAGGATGATGACTTGTTTATTCTCTTGCGATAAGAGATCCGCCAAATCCCAGTGACCACAAGAGCACAGGAAAGACGATCATGCGCTCCATTCCGCCAGCACCCAATCCGAGGTAGGTTCCACTTCCATATAGTGTCATAGCAATGAGAGTGATAACCCCCAGTATGACAGAGAGATAGGAGAGAGGGGCCCTCTCCACCCTATAGGCGGCAATCGCAACCAGCCCGATGAAGAAGAAAGTAAGGAAAGAGACAGTACTATGGATAATCCCTGTCGTTTCTGGGAAGATGCCGACTCCCATCATGCTGAGCGCCGCTATCGCAACGAAAATCGTAAGCAATCTCATCTTGAACGCCTTCTGGAGGTAGTAGGATGTAAGGAGAACAAGTAGACCAAGAATAACGATCGACGAATTGAAGATCGTCGAGGATGGTTGAAATATCTGGCAAACTTCGCCCTTGCAGGTTGCACCCAAATCGCTAATTGCGTTGGTGGAGACACTGTAGCCAGGGTAGGTAGCTTCGGCCAGCAACAGTGAGATACCAAACTGGACAACGCCCACAAAAAGTGCTGAACCCGCGAGCCTTGCGGGAGGCTGGGCCATTATAGAACCCAATCCATGCCAATAATCCATCTTAAAAAGTAGAGTTTCGTCTTGCATCATTAGCAGAATTGCTGAGCGGACTTGTCCAGAATCAGTCCTTTCTCAGGAACGTAAACGCTCCTAACGGTCCCCGTCGAGATCGCAGTCGCGTATTCTGCCGGTTAAGATGCTGGTGGGAAGCAAGTCATATTTTCATCACTGGTCATTGGGCTCTTCTCCAGTCTCTCAAGAGAAGGTATCTTCAGTGATATTTCTTCTCGCCAGCTCTTATTTCGACATCGAGCCAATTTTCTCTGGGAGGGAGCGGACAGACGTAATCTTCGCTGTAGGCACAGTAAGGATTGTAGGCGTAGTTGAAGTCTATCACATGGTGATCGTCCTGGGTAATTTCGAGGTCGATGTATCTCGCGGCTCCGTAACTCTCTATGGCGGAAGTTGCATCCTTGAAGGGAATGAAGAGTTCGTTATTGTCTCTCTCGACGGACCTATACGCCTGCAGCCTTGCTTTCTTTCCCTCAACCTCGAATTCGAAGTACCCAAACTTATGGAATCCTTGTTGAGTTCCAGTGCTCGTAATCAGCGTTACGGTCTCTGGATGATCGTATCTTTGGAGCTTGGCGCTGATTCTATACCTCGGGTCAGGAACGAAATATTTGAGACCTGAAAATTTGACAGGTTCATGGCCATGAAATGGAGATTCATGAGCAGAAGCGAAGAATTCGTCCTTGCTTTTTCTTTCTGCTTCCAGTTGTTGTAACCAAGCTGAATGCATCGATTTACCGACTCCAGGGAGAATTTCCGACCTAATTCACTGACCAATTCCGAGGGTATTTCCTATTCCGGCGAGCAAGACCTTGTCTCCTTCCTTCGTTTTCTCCTCGATGATTCTGGCCACCATGCCCACAACTTTCAGGACAGCGTCGGTTATCTCCTTCTTCATGGTCGCCAAGACGTCCAGTTCGCCCTCCTTGACCAAGACGGCGTAGACGGGAATCTTGTGCTTAGAAGCCACCTCCTCTATCTCGAACTTCTCAACACCAGTACCCCCGATCGCTGCCCCTACCCCTTCTGCTATCTCACCGGTCTTCTCTCCTTCGAGTTTCGAAGCGGCATCGACCATGATTATGGTGCTGAGGGGCACACCCATCTCCTCTATGACCTTCTGAATTGCGACACCCGGCTGCCCGACGTATCCCATCGGTCCCTCCGCCTTGATCACGTACAGAGTCCTAGCCTTGTACTCGGTCACCCCGAGGACCGTATCTTTGGCTATTGGCTGCATTGGTGTTTCCGAGATGAACTTCGATGCGACCATCGGTCCAACTCCGTCTCCAATGGGTTGTGCGAGCTTGATCGCGCCCACTGCCTTTACCAAGGCATCAGCCTGTTCGAGTATCTGTGGCAAGCTCATCTGCAGCTGAATGAGAGTCATGTACGAGTTCATCTTCTTGCCTGTAAGGTAGTAGTGCCTCACGATCTTGTCAATCATGTTCAGCCCGCTGGCGATCTCAAGAAGGTTCTGAGCGACTGACAAGGAAACCAAATCTGCGCCTTTCATGAGACTACCGACCTCCCCTCTCACTCTGTCGTCGCTTGTATTCGCAAGATGCTTTATCTTGCGAACTATTCCGCTTGGGTCGAGGTCGACCGGCATTATTGTGACGTATTCGAGAAATTGGTCTATCCGTTCTGTGATATCATTAGCTGTCTTGCCGCTGTTGACGAAATAGTCCAATGTTTCCTTTCTTGCCTTGTCCTTCATGACATCCAAACGCTTTAGCGACCGACCAATGCTGCTGAGGGTAGTGTAGAACTGTATTCTCTGACCGTAAAGGATGAATACGAAGAACAGCGCGTAGCCCAGGAAGCTAAAGAGACTGTTTGGGTCAATGCCAATCAATGGGGTGGCCAAGATTCTCACTCGACCTCCCTAACATTCGTCTCACTCCGACCCTGGCTTCTCCGGAAGATATTGAGGAATCTCCTAGTCCCGCGAGTGAGCGGCTTCCTCAGCCAGATTACGAGGTAGGCGTCGAAGGCTGCGTAGGCTACGCCAAAAGCAATCCCTAGCTGGTAGACACCCAAGGTGTAAGCGAACATTATCGAAGCGAAGTCTGCAACCGTCGCTACGGCGTTTTCTGCAAGCTCCTGCTTAAACCACGCCATGACTAGATGTCGCCGTCCCAGTTGCCTAGCTTGTGCACCGTTCTGATGCATGCATTCATCACGTACGGGATCTTGTTCTCGTTCAGGATTCGCTTTGCTTCTTCGTTTTCTAGACCGAGCTGGGCCCAGAAGACGAGCGTTCTACCATAAAGCCTCTTAATCTCCACGACTTCTCTTGCAACCTTTGGGAGCTCCTCGCTGGGCCTGAAGACATCAACCACTTCAATCTGCTTTGCCAGCACGCCTGGCAGGTCAAGTAGATTGGGGTACGCCTTTTCCCCGAGTATCCGGTCGGCCGTTGGATTGATGGGTATGATTTTGTAACCTTGTTGCTTTAGATACAGGGGCACTGTGTGAGCGTCCTTCTCCGGATTCTTGGAGGCGCCCACCACGGCAATCACCTTGTGATTTTTCAAGACTTCTCTAGGCGAGACAGTTGTTGTCTGGGTCGCCTTTTCACTGCTCGACAACCCTATCTCCTTCTCCTGGGCAAGACCTGAGATGGTGCTTCTACAAGTCTTACGGACGTGTCGTACTTCCTTCCCATTCTCACGAGTGCTATCTTGAGCACGTCTCCGATGGAGAGCTTCGATAGCGCGAGGACGAGGTCTTTCATGTCTTTGACTTCCTGGTCTCCCAACTGCACCAAGATGTCGCCGACCCTCAGTCCGGCCTCGTAGGCTGGGCTCTCCCTCCCGATCTCAACAAGGAGCACGCCCGATTCGAGTGGGAGGTTATACCTTCTTGCGATTGCAGGATTCATGTCTACGCCGGAGATTCCTAGCCAGGGTCTCACCACCCTTCCGTTCTCCTGTATCTGCTCGATGATCCGCTTCACCGTATGAGCTGGTATCGCGAACCCCACCCCTTGCGCGAAGGGAATCATCGCTGTGTTGATACCTATCACATTGGCATTCAGGTCGGCCAGTGGCCCCCCACTGTTTCCCGGGTTGATGCTGGCATCAGTTTGGATTAGTCCTTCCAGAACAAAATCAGTGCCAGGTAAGGGTCTCCCCAAGGCACTGATGACACCCATCGATACGGTCGGCGCACCTGGCAGCCCGAGCGCGTTGCCGATCGCGAGGACTATCTGCCCCACCTTGAGCTTCTCCGAGTCTCCGAGCTTCGCCGCTGGCAGATTATTTGCATCCACTCTAATGAGTGCTACATCAGTAGCGGGATCTGTCCCGACCACCTGGCCCATGAAGGTTCTTCCATCTTTGAGGGTGACCTGAACTCTTGCGGCGTCATCAATCACATGATTGTTGGTAACGATGTACCCTTTTTCATCGATGATCACTCCAGAAGCCTGTCCTTCGAGAGGTACGACACCAAAACGGTAGTCTCTCGCAAGCCTCGTACTATCTATGCTGACCACGCTCTCTTCGAGCTTAGCAACGGCTTCCGTTATCTGGTCCTCGATCGACGCTAGGGTCAATTTCTTTCACCGCACAGAGTCTATTGGGTGTCCAATATAAGTGTATTGGACATCCGATATCTTCCGGGGGTGACGCAGTATTCGGCCAGCTTCTCGCTCAAGCGAAACCACCCCCTCGTCGTCAGATTCTTCGCCGGCAAGCGGTGCTGCGTCGTGTTCGTCGCAAGGATTCTAGCAACATGCCCAGCCCGATCTCTCGAAGTTCCTCCGACCGATCTCGTCTTCTTTGAATTCATGTTACTTCCACTCAATTTTTTCGCAACCCTACACCCAGAGTGAATCTTGAACCATATGTTGACTAGGTTGAGATTAACTCCGTCACAACCTAGGTGCCACGGGTCTCTCTCTTCGCGTGCAGAGTAGCCGCAAGCAAATCAACCAATTATCTTTCAAGAAGTTCGGCTCTTCATCTTTGCGAGGTCTCCAACTTTCGTACTAAAGATGAGTTCCACTACTAGAGTTCCCGCAAACAAGATTGCACTGAACGAGACCGCAAGAAAGCCGAAACCCGCGACCAAGACATAGGCAAACTGGATTCCCATCAAGATCATACCAAGAATAACCCCAGCGCCGAAGACGTATCCTCTCTCGCTCGGAGCCAAGGCTTCAAGTTTCGATTTGTTCAGTTTTGTCCCTACTGTTGGTAAGGAATTGCCGATGGTCCTCATTGGTTTCATTTTCAGTTTTCTGAAATCACTCTTTCCAAGAAAGAAGTAGTCGACAGGCACTCCGAACATTCTTGCAACGAAGTAGTGACCGAGAGGGTGACTGGAATAGAATAGCAATCCCATTGAAACGAGTAGGGTAACAGTCTGAAGCAAGGGAGATGTAATGGTGGAAGTATAGGCTAAAATCAATACCGAGATGACGGTACCGCCGAGGAGTGTCGTCAATCCGACCTTCGAGTTAATCCTCGTGGTTTGCCTCAAGTTGAGGAGTCTGCTATACTCGGAAACCATTCTGCCTTTTATCTTAGTGCCCCTTATTCACGAATATTGGGAGGTATGTTTCAGCAAGGAGTGCCATGAGCTCATCTGTGTGACCCTGGATCACATGGGTTAGAAATTTTGAGAGCAATCCCGTTTGACCTTCCTGGCCCGGCTTCAAATCCTCTGTCAGCTATATCACTCCATATTTCGCATTTTGGAATGGTCTTAGACATTCAGCCTCACGTTCATGCCCAATTCTCCCTCACTCGTCCGATTATCGGCTGTTCTGCGATCTTGAACTTGGATGACTTTGACCAGTCTCAGCTCATGCACGCAGCGAACCTCAATCAAGTATCCCTACCATGCCCTCTCTCGCAAGAGGAGTGGGTTGTAGCTTCTGATGTTGTGCTGCATCCTCATGTGGGTCATGGCCGCGTCTCTGCTATCGTAGCAGTGACCGTCAATCGCGCAACAGTAGAGCTGGGCTCCGAAACTCATACTCTTACGGCTCGCTAGCTGATTCAATCACGATTCGGATGCCGTCCGGGCCTGCAATTGATAACTCACCACTCTCCTCAGGAGAATCGGGAAATCGAGAGGCCAGTGACCTCTGAGCGCTCTTGTCGGGTACGATGATCTTGAAATTTTCCAAGCCGGCCTCGCCCTCTTCATGCGGGTTGCCCCCCAAGCTGTGCCAAGTGTTCAAACCAATATGGTGGTGGTATCCGCCCACCGAAAGGAAAGCGGCGCCGATTTCGGGCAGGTTGCCGATGATGTCGAGACCGAGTCTTTCGTGATAAAATTTGACAGACCTTTCTAGGTCTGTTACCCTGAGGTGTATGTGCCCGATTCTTGCTCCGCTTGGGAAATGTGATGGATTGTTTCTCTCTTCCATGCTGAGTTCCCCTAGTAATGAACTGAAGTCAAGGGGCTTGTTTAGTGACAAAAACTTGCGGATGTCGTCAGACCCGGCTCTCTTCATTAGCTCAATGAATCTTGGCCATGTGTTTTTGGGTCTGTCAGCGTAGATCTCTATGCCGTTCCGTTCCACATCATGCAGGTAAAGGGATTCTGAAACGGTGTGGTCGGCGAACCCTTCGTATGTAGCACCCGAATTTCCGATCGCGAGGTACGTCGATGCTAGGCTTCTCCTATCAGGAACCAGTACGGCGTAATGGTACAGTCCGGCGAAATTACGGGAAGTAGTTTTCGCGTTCGGATCATGTTTGAGAGTAAGTATTGCTCCATCATGATTCTTGAATCCGAGTTCGAGGACTTCAAGACCGTCATCGGCTTCCCGATGCTTGATATTCACTTGAAACCCCAGATCATTCTGATAGAATGCCACGGCTTCATCAAGATTCTTGACACGCAGTGTCGGTGGCCCGAGCTTCATCCCATCAGGCATGTGGAAACTTGAGGACTGGCGACCTCTCGTTTCTACTTCCAA
>JACPTA010000067.1:13732-15414 GCA_016193005.1 Nitrososphaerota archaeon
ACTGTCCGTCCAAGACATACCGCAAGCCTCGTTTTACAGACCGATGAAATTGTCAACAGAGAACTGGCCCGGACCAACAATGAATAGAGAGACCACGATCACGAACATGATCATGTCAATCTCCCAGCCACCCGCGAATTTTCGATTCATGGGCGGTCTCCTCATCCTGGGAGTAAGGAGTGCTAGGATTCCGACGAATTCTGCTGCAAATAGCAATGTCGCGAGTGGCGTCAAGAAGCCGACGACTAGGAATATCCCACCGAAGACTTCGAGAATACCTATCGCGTCGAAGAGCCTTCCCGGCATTCCACCCTGGATGAACATTCCCTTCATTTGCTGTCTTTCAGCACCGAACACCTTTGGCCAGCCGTGGATCACGAAAACCGCAGCGGCGATTAGGCGCAGGAAGAGGGAAGCAATGTCGGATGAAAGCGGAAATGGAATGAGTGTTGCCGTGCTCATCGGGCTATCGCACGCCCAATATTGGGCACCCGATATAAAGATATCGGACACCCAATACGTTTATATCCAGAACGACATGGTCATTAGAAGGGAATCGCACGGGAGATGGTAAAGAGTCAGGATGCGGAGATGTGCGACATGCGGGGGATGCTTTCGTTTATGATCCTCTGGCACCTCTCAAACCGTCAGATGTGTGGGCAGGAGCTTGCAGCCGAGATCGAGAAACGCAGGGGGGAGAAACCGAACCCCCGCACGATCTATCCAGCCCTAAAGGACCTCGCGAATCGAGGCTTAATCAAAGCTCACTCGGAGGGCCGCACCATGGTATACGAGCTTACACAACCAGGACGAGCAACCCTCTCAAAGTCTCTGGAGTACTTCGAGCGCGTGTTCGGCGACATCTTCTATTCGACAGCAACAGCACGCCAACGAAGATAATCCGTAACGAGCGGATACGACCTAGTCATTCACAAACCAGACGAATGAACACTCGTGAAATGTCAATCTTGGCAGCGTGATTCGGGTAAATGGCGTCACCTCGCATGATTTATCCGAGAGAGCGGCCCTTGGCGTGAGGCGTGCACGCTCTAAGTAGCATCCTCGGCGCGATCGGGAATACACCAATCATTGCTCTCGACAGGTTGAGGGATGAAGTTGGAGTTAAGGCGAGAATCTTTGCGAAGCTAGAGTATTTCAGCCCCGGAGGGTCCATAAAGGACAGGTCGGCCCTGAAGATTATCGAGGAGGCAGAGGGGAAAGGGGAACTGGAACCGGGACAGAGGGTGGTCGAGCTCACTAGTGGGAATATGGGAATCGGTCTCGCCGTGGTGTGTGGGGTCAAGGGTTACCGCTTCACGGCGGTCATGAGCAGGGGAAACAGCCCAGAGAGGTGGAGAATCTTGAGGGCACTTGGCGCAGACGTAGCGCTGGTTCCTCAGGCGAAGGGCGGCATACCCGGCAAGGTTACAAAGGAGGACCTCGGGCTTGTAGAGAAGAGGACGCAGCTGCTCGTCAAGAGGCTGGGCGCATTCAGGCCTGACCAGTTCAACAACCCGAAAAACCCACTCGCGCACGAGGGTGGTACTGGTGAGGAGCTCTGGAAGGGGCTTGAGGGTCGAGTTGACTATTTTGTCGCCATGGTTGGAACAGGAGGAACTTTCATTGGAAGTTCGAGGGCTCTCAAGAAGCACGACCCTCGAATCAAGTGCTATGCAGTCGAG
>JACPTA010000081.1 GCA_016193005.1 Nitrososphaerota archaeon
CGAAGGGAGAGGCTAGCGTTGTCATATGGGTCTAGGGAAGACGTTTCTATATTCGAGGCGTGTCAGCTCAATGAATTGACGAAGCAGCCGAATACGTATCTTGCGGCCAATAGTACTATCCCCAAATCTCTGAAGCATGGGACCCTTGAGTGACCAGACGGGTTTTCGGGAATCTTGCTCGCGCCATGATGACGAAGGACTGGCGGATTTTCACAGTGTTTGCGGGAAGAATCCTTCCTTACTCATAGCCTTCGGGAAGACGTCTACTGTCGATAACATTAAGAATTTTCCCTAGAAACACTAATCTTTGTGCAAATATTATATGTAGCTGCGGAAAAATGTCGAAAACAACATCGGCAAGCACTGCGATAGCGGTACTAGCACTCATTCTGGGAGCAGCAGCCCTAGCTGTCAACTTCGGAATCCCTGGACCTCAGGGCCCAGCAGGCGCGCCCGGAGCAACAGGGTCACAAGGCCCAGCGGGTGAACAAGGCCCACCTGGAGTCGGACTCACCCCAACGGTTCAGAAACTGCAAATAGAAATGGGAGAGGGAGAGATCGTTCAGGCAGCCATAGTCGACGAAGCCACGGGCGAGACAAGACTCGTCTCCGAAGAGATGGGCGGCGAAGAGAGCCTGACAGGCGAGTACCACAGATGGCAGCCCTACGTACTCGTGGTGAAGGAGGGAGACACGGTGGAGCTGACCGTAGTCAATCCTAGGAAGAATGCTCACTCCTTTGTCCTCAATGCGTTCGGGGTGGATACTGAGAGAATCCCAGGAAGGGTGGAGCAACCTGACCTAGCTGGACGCACGGTAACCGTGACCTTCGTCGCTGACAAGGCCGGCGTGTTCAAGTTCGAATGCGCAATCGAACATGACCACATGCTCGGCGACTGCGACGCAGACCACGAACGGATGGTAGGCTACCTAGTAGTGCTGGGGGTTTAGGTGAGGAAACGATGAACAGACGGAGTGTGGTGTGGTCCGGTTCCTCAGCCGGCCCACAACCCCTTTCATTTTTATTTTGGTGGTATACATGAAAATTTCAAGACGCGAACTCCTGACCGGTGCCGGTTCGGCAGCCGCTGGTGTCTTACTCTCGACTGTGCTAAATGAGCTGGAGCCTCTCAGTGCTGAAGAGCAAGCCGAGCTCACTCAGCAATCAGAGCTCGCGAAGAGGAGGTGGACCTACGTTATCGACCTCGACAAGTGCAACGGATGCAAGAAATGCACGGAGGCGTGCATCGCAGAGATGCACGTTCCCCCAGCCTGGGGTGAACCGCAGTATGAAGGAAAACAGCCGTGGATACAGGTCTTCGATACCGAAGATGGCGGATTCATGCCGGTCCCGTGCCAGAATTGCCAGAACGCCCCATGCGCCAAGGTTTGTCCCGTGGGAGCGACCTTCTACAGCGAGGACCACATAGTACTGATAGATCAGGACAGGTGCATCGGCTGCAGAATCTGCGTCGCGGCGTGCCCCTATCAGAGGAGGTTCTTCAACTGGTTTGACCCGCCTCTTACCGAAGAAGAGAAGAAGATACCGTACTCGACCGACACAAACTTCCCACACAGGATGGGAGTTACGGAGAAGTGCATCTGGTGCAAGCATAGAGTGAAGGAAGGTAGGCCACCGGCCTGCGTGGAAGCATGCACAAAGGCTGGGATGAAGGCTCTTTGGTTCGGAGATGCCGCGCAAGACGCTCTTACCAACGGTGAGGAAGTAGTCGAGTTAAGCGCCCTGATACGAGGAAGACAACCGTACCGACTGAAGGACGAACTGGGAACGCATCCGAGCGTCATCTACCTACCACCTCGAGGAGGTGCCAACGAATGACCGAAAGAATCAGCGTCGGCAACGAAGCGATACTGGCTCCTTTGAGGTTGCAGAGCGTTCGCTACTACGCACTCGTTTCTGGATTACTGGCAGTGATAGCCTGGGGCGGTTACGCGTACTACGTACAACTCACAACCGGCTTGGGCGTGACGGGGATGAGGGGCATAGTTTCGTGGGGGTTCTACATAATTAACTTCGTCTTCATGATAGGCATCAGCCACGCGGGTACGCTGATCTCTGCAATACTGAGAGTCGCGAATGCGGAGTGGAGGAGGCCCATAACAAGAATGGCCGAGTCCATAACCGTAATGGCGATACTCGTAGGGGCACTATTTCCCATCATAGACATGGGAAGACCTGACAGGATAGCGAACGTCTTCCTCTATGGCCGCCTGCAGTCTCCACTAACTTGGGACTACATCAGCATAGGCACATACCTTGTAGGTAGCATAACCTACCTGTACATCCCATTAATCCCCGACATCGCGGCCTGCAGGGACTCCCTTACAGGAGTCAAGGGGCTGAAGAGATGGATCTACACCAAGCTTTCGTTAGGATGGACGGGAACGCACGAACAGGAGGAGAGGCTGAAGAAAGCAATCAAGATAATGGCCGTGATAATCATACCGGTTGCGGTTTCGGTTCATTCTGTGGTGTCGTGGGACTTCGCAATGACCCTAAGGGTAGAGTGGCACAGCACCGTCTTCGCACCCTACTTTGTGGCTGGAGCGATCTTTTCCGGAATAGCTACGATCATTATCATGATGGCAATCTTTCGACATTTCTATCACCTTGAGGAATATCTCAAGATCAAGCACTTCCTCTATCTTGGCTTCATGATGTTCGCGCTTGACATCGCCATGATCTACTTCACCATCAGCAAGAACTTGGTGGCTGGCTATGGAGCGGAGAAGCTTGATGCAGAATACCTGTCGCTTCTCTTTACTGGGCAGTATTCCCCGCTCTTCTGGTTCATGATCGTAGGCGGGCTAATCACTCCCGCTTTCCTCATAGCATTCCCGAGGACAAGGCAGATCAAATGGATAGTGCTTGCCGCTGTTCTGGTCGATCTCGGAATGTGGATAGAGCGGTATCTCGTGGTGGTTCCGGCTCTCGCTGTTCCTCAGCTACCCTACCCACTCGGGCAGTATGGTCCCACGTGGGTCGAGTTTTCGATAGTGGCCGCAGGGTTCGCTGGTTTCGCACTGCTCCTCGCCGTCTTCGGCAAGCTCTTCCCGATCATCTCCATCTGGGAGATAAACGAAGGCAAGGAAGGAGCGACCGAATCCCACGTTCCCGTCTCGAATTACCCCGCCGAATCGCGGGCGGAAGATTCAACACCCAGGACAGCCTCAAGGCGGCAGTTCCTGGCATCATCGGCCATGCTGATGGTTGGACTGGGCTCGGGGCTCGGCACTTCGCGATTGAAATTACTCGCAGTCGGAGGCGCGGCGCAGCCTGAGAAGAAGATTGCGAAGCAGAAAATATCCACATCGAACTTGGGCCGCAGCGTAACGCTCG
>JACPTA010000082.1 GCA_016193005.1 Nitrososphaerota archaeon
CTGGAATTTCACTTCCTGGAACTGACTGGTTATACGTCGTCGCAGACCAAATAGCTGCCGACGAAGGATGCACTACGCTCGTTCTGGGCTGAAACCGGTTGTAGCCTCTCTCGCAGTCCTGGTGCTGCTGGTGAGCGGTGGTGTATTCGCCTACGACACGAGGATTCAGTCTGGAATCAACTCCGACAGTCCGGGGCTCGATAACGACACGGGGACAGAAACCCCGCAGTATCTGAAATTCGACCTAGTCCCCCTGCCAGTCGCTTCGACCTACAGGAGCGGACAAGGCTATGCCAAAGTGATGATTCAGGATCATACCGTTACGGTCTGGCTCTCGGTCTCTGCTGGCATGCCAGGTGCCAAGCTAGCCGCGGTGATGCCGGTGATCTCCGAAAGAGGCAATCACAGTATCAGCCTAGGCACTTTGACCTCGAGCGATGGCGGGAATGCCGAGCTACAAACCCAGACGCAGTTTGACTCTGGGAATTATCAGGTAGGTCTGGAGCTTTTCGATGTTTCTACCTTTGACTCGGAGGTCATGGTCGTAGTGAGCAACCCGGCCTACGCCCGAGTTGTGATCACGGACCAGTCGAGCACGAGTACGACGAGTACCCAGTCCAAGACGACCACCGCCAGTCGCACGGAGACCAAGTCGACCACGGCAAACCTTCCGAATATTCTACAGTTCCATCTGATACCGTTCGCCACCGCTCAGGGGACGGATACCCCAGACGACTATCCCTTCAAGGAGGGGGCGGCTGTCATCTACCTGACCCCAACCCAGATAGGATTGAAGGTCAGCTTTGTCGGCGTTCCGACTGCCGGCTACGTGCTAGTTCTCCAGGAGAATGGGGCCAACGTTACCGTGGGCAGAATCCTCACTGACGAGAGGGGAAGTGGGGTATTCTATTCACTGATCCCACTTGAGCCAGGCACGTACCAGTTCGGCTTTCTCCTCTATTTCGGGGACGTTGAACATAATCAGTTGGTCGCCCTCAGCGACCCGAGGACCGCGACCGCGACACTCCCGACAATTGTGAACACAACAACTGAGACGACTACAACTTACACCAGAAGTACAACTTCGACGAGCACTACTGAAACGAAGACAGAGAGTGAGCATACAACGGAGAGCACCAACGCGGGCGAGAATGTGATCCCGCTGAAGTTGCTCCCGCTCCCAGCGTACCTGCTTACGGCGCAGCCAGACAACTACCCGTTCAGGGGAGGAGGCGCGGTCATTCACGTCAGAGGAAATTCTCTGCAGTTGGTCGTTAGTTTTCTAGGCGCCCCCAGGACGCAGTTCGCCGTGGTCCTGCAGACGAATGATCAGAACCTCACACTGGGGAGCGTGACCACCAACCAAGAGGGTGGCGGGGTCTTAAAGAAAGAGTTCTCATTCGACCCCGGAGTCTACAAATTTGGAATACTCATCTATCTCTCGACTACGGCGGCTGACCGGGGCAACCTCGTTGCGTTGAGCACGCCTCGTGGTGTGACAGTGAACATCTCTTCGACGACCACTTCGGAGAGCGAGACGGAGAGAGAAACCGAAGGCTCAGGCTCTCGCACTCGGGCGGAATTCGAGTTCAGCCCCGTTCCTGTGGCCAATGTACCGACGAGGTACGCCTACGGACACGGGGTCGCTGTGGTTGAGGTGCGCGATGCTGGGATTGTCGTCAGCGCAAAGTTCGAGGGCCAGAATCCCAACACTCACTACATCCTGGTTCTCGTAGTTAACGGGACAGCTCACAAGATAGGGGAGTACCTGTCTGATGACAAGGGCGAGGGAAGAGTGACTGCCGATGCCGTCCTTGGTGTGGGCATCTTCATGATCGGGCTGCAGGTACTCGATGCGTCTACCTTTACAGTAGAGACCCTGGTCCTGACTAGCGACCCGCGCTTCACGATAATTTCCACCGTGCCGGGCGACACAACCATTACAACTACGACGAGCACCTCCGAGAGGGAGGATGAAGTAAAGAATCAGGTGAAGCACCAGCTGAAGTTCAGGATCGTTCCCGCTCCGATTGAGAACGTACCCGCAGGCTACTCCTTCGGCGCTGGCGAGACAAACATCTCGGTGGACGGGCAGGTCCTCAGGCTGAAGATGGAGATTCACCGGGCGAATCCGACGACTCAGTATGGAGTCTCGCTCTCTGTCAACGGCACAAGCACGCGCATCGGCTCTTTCGTGACCAACCATGAGGGGAATGGGCAGGTCAGGGCGGAGGTCAAGCTAGACCCAGGCACCTATCTGATAGGTGTACTCGTCTACGACACCTCGACGTTCACCGACCCAACGCTGGTGATGACAAGCAGTCCATCGTCCCTCATAGCGATAGTCGTGATTCGAGAGAAATCCTCGACCTCAACCTCCACGATCAAGACAACAACCCAGTCGGCAACCACTATTACAGCTGGCAAGGACGACGAGGATGACATCGAACTCGCAGTGAGCAGTCTCACGATTCCTGCAGTTGTTCACGTGGGAAGCTCCAACTCAACCTTCGCTGTGTTAGACCCCCGCTTCAGCGTCTCGGTGGGGAGGCAGGCGGAGCATGGGCTGATAATCTCAATCTCAGCTACAAACGTGACGGGGCCGAGGGTGTTGCTTCTCAACCTGACCCAGAATTCATTCCTGAAGGTAGCAGGAAGCGCTCTCAACGTTACGCTAGACGGCAATCCTGTTCAGCAAGCCGCTTCGGTCACTCAAGTTCTCAACCCGTCCCCAAGCGACCCAGCCAGATACGTCCTTGTCGCGACGAGCTCGGGCATTCAGATGCTCGTATCGATTCCGCACTTCTCGCTACATTTTATTGAGGTAATCCCAATACCCGTCGCCCAGATTCAGAACTTGCTCATTGTGAATTCGGAGGCTCTTGTTGTGTCCATTCTTGCGATCACGGTAATCTTCGCCGCAGTTTACAAGACGAGACACAAGATCTTCTCGATACTCCTCTAGGGTGCGACCACTAACGGTGAGTTGGAGAACGTGCCAGTGTACAGAAATCAGAACAGGATAGTCGCCGACGTCCTCGCGGCGGTGAGGGACGCTAGAGCGGAGGGGAGGGACGTGACGGTCACCCTCGTCATGAGGAAGAGCAACCTCTCCTACTCCAGGCTGACCAAGCTCCTTGTGCAGCTCGTCGGCTCGGGCCTCCTTGAGGAGAGGGAATCGAGAAGGTATGCTCTGAGCCAGAAGGGACTGGAATTCCTCAGGTTCTACTCACAGTTCGACCAGTTCGCCCTATCGTACGGCGTCAAGATCTGACAGTCGGATAATGGAATTCTAGTTCATCATGCTTTTTATGGGTTCGAGTGAGCTTGATGACTCCAATGCAAGAGGAGTTCGACGCTGCACGTGCCATGAAGATCATCAACCACCCAGTAAGGGTCAGGATAATCGAACTTCTCGCCGGCGGAGGCCCGATGTCCTGGAAAGAACTCTCCGGCCAAGTCGGGACGAGGACCGGTGCCCTCTATCATCATCTCGATGCGCTTGAGCAGGTCATAACGAAGGATTCCTCGAAAAAGTACACGCTGACGAAGCTGGGAGAGAGCGTATACCGTTACCTTGAGCAGAATCCTTCTTCCCGAAACGTAGAGGAGATTGGCAAGGTCATAAGGCAGAGGACCCTCCTTTCAGTCATTGCGGGGTTCTTCATTCCCCGCTCCCTCATTCACTTCATCACCTCGTCGAGGTCAAGGTCAGCCACGAGCGCCCTGCTGGTCTCGGTGGTCGTGGGTGGGCTGGTGATTCTCTCTGAGAACCAGATCACTCTCTTTTCGTTCTCCCCTTCTGACGGGCCGGTTCAATCCGCGGGAACCTTCGTTGGAAGCCTTCTTGCGATAAGCGGATTCGGGTACGCCGCACTGAGGGCTACAGGGGAGAAGGCGAACCCGATGGTCCTCCTAGCATCCTCCTCACTGTCTCTCCTTCCCCTCGCAGATTTTTCACTCGTCGTTCGCAGCCTCGGCAACTTCGGCCTCTCGGGAATCGTTGCTGACAGAACATTGTTGACTGTCGTATTCGCGTTCTTCCAGGCGTGGGGGGCAGGTATCGTCGGAGCGGGGATGAGCGTCGCGTCGAGTGTCAGAATCGAAAAGACGTTGCTGCTGAGTCTGGTGTTGCTCTACGTCTCAATGATAATCCTGTTCGTCCAGGGCGGTCGGCTGACCTAGCCTACCCCTTCACCTTCGCCTTCACGGTCTCCTGAGAACTCCAGAGAAACTGGAAATAGTCCCTGGCAAAACTCGCCAAGCCTGGATGGTCTGCCCATATTGCGAGCGACGAGTTCGCGCTCTCTCCGCCTCCGAGGAGGAGGACCACTTCCTTCGCGTCCGCCACGACGCCTCCTCCGAACATCGTTCCTCTGATTCGGAGTTCGGCCACCTCCATCAGGTCGTCGAGGGATTCCTTCGGCGCGTCTGAAGAGGTAAGAATCAGGTTCTTGACTCCCTTCTCCTTCATTGCGGCCAGAAGCGTCGATATCTGCTTCGTAAAGGGTGCGAGAATAGTCGGAAGGGCGATCATGAGCTCTCGCTTCGAATTGAGTACTGTGTTCTTGACTCTAGCGAGAATCTCATTGTTCCCCCTCAAGATCCAAACCTCAGGCCTCTCCTGCTGGCCTCGCTGCTCGTAGATCCCCTTCAGGTCTCGGAGGATCAGCTGTTCCTTCTCTCGCCTGTCGGACTCCTGCCGCGACCGCAGCTCTTCCAGAGCCGAGTCCGGCGGTCTCGCCGTGTAGAGGATGGGCCTGCTCCTCTGCGCCTCCACCCAACCCTTCTTCCTGAGAGCTTCAAGCGAATCATACACCTTTGAGTACGGAATCCTTCCCACCCTGCTGACCTCGCTCGCTGCCATAGTCCCCTTCTCGAGGAGTGCCAGGTAGGCCTTGATCTCGGTCTTTGTCAGCCCGAGGTCTTCCAGCGCAGCGGTGGTCTTGTCTGTGAGGCTCAAACGCGAGTTCCGCTTCATCAGAACAGAGAGTTAAGCGTTAGTGAAGTGTTAGCCTGTTTCTATAGTGCCTTAAGACCAGAATGTAAACAATTGAAGACCGAGAAGAATGAAAGGGAATCCCATGGAGTAGGGATTGACCCAAAGCGTTGATACAAAGATGCTCCAAGGACCGAGGCGAGGTCCGACATAGCTCCCCGTGACCACTTGTGCGGTTCCGTCGAACACCATGTAGCCTCCGACAGCAAGCGCGATGAGTGCGAAGATGGGCCTGATTGCTCTATGGTCCGCCTTCATTGAGCCAGAGGACATTGCCGTCTGGGTCCCTGAACATTGCGTATGTGCCCCACCCTTCGTCCTTCGCGGCCTTTGTAAACTCGACACCCTTCTTCTTGAGTTGAGATGCTGTCTTCGTCACGTCATTGGAGTAGATTCCTATCCCCGTATTCCCCGGCTCGAGCTTGCCCTCGCAGAGGTGGAGCTTCGACGTCGCGCCTTTGGGCCACACGGTCACCCAGTGACCCTCGACAGAGGTATTGAAGCCGAGTTTTTCTTTGTACCACTTCGCTGATCTCTTTGCGTCCGAAACCATCACTGCGGTGGAAAGGCTTTTCGATATCACGAGGAATGATTCGCGAATCCCGAGGTTTATAGTTTCCCTGTGGGTTCTCACATGACCCTACAAGGACTTTGTGCGGATATGGGGCCATTCTTGGGAATATCTAGCCATGAGGAAAGCGCTAATCTGGTAGCCTGTGTGGTTTAGCAACTTGCAGCGAAATTTTCCAGAAGAATCAGATGTTCCCTGCGGCTACCATGAATGCGAGCACTATAAGTAGGAGGACCATGACAGTCGTTGCACCGATTCTCAGCCTCTTCTGAACGGCTGGAAGCTCTGGTGGGGGTGGACCTGGATTCTGCTGCATATTCTTTGTGATTCCAACGATCTTGTTGGCTGTGGGGAGGACGACCACGAACGCGAGTGTCATGGCGGCGATTGTCACCGCGGCACCTGCAGAGATGAAGAGGCCGAATGGGTTACTCGGAGACAGAATGCTGAGATCTCCCCCCGCTATGGCAAAGACGAGTGCCACCCCAAAGACCGGAGTCGCTATCGCGAAGCCCGCCACGTATCTCGTAAACCTTGGAACCAGCTTAATCATGAGCTCCGCTCTCGTAGCCGGCGAAAGCCCGGGGAGGAGCGGCCCGATGATCATCCCGAAGAACATCGCGGCACCAAGCCAGCCTATCGCCCCCAGTATGTGGAACCACATCAAAACCGCAGTCACGTACGACATCGTACCACTTGTTGGAGTGGTTTCTATAAAAACTTGAAGCGGTTAGAGTCATCGTGGATGCGAATCGGCAGATGACGGTCCTCCATTCCAGAAATTCGCTAGCGCGCCTTTGAGTCTGGGTAGAGATGGCAGGCCACATATCTCCCCTTCTTGACCTCAATCAGCGGCGGGTCTATCACATCGCACTTCCCCGGCATGAAGAATCTGCACCTCGGGTGGAACCTGCAGGCAACGGGGATGGAAGTCGGGGAAGGTTGTTCCCCGGGCAACGAACTCCTCTCCCTCAGCCTGTTCGACGGGTCGGGTTCAGGCACGGCTTCTATGAGCGCGATTGTGTAGGGATGAAGAGGTTCCTTGACGACCTCCTCCGACGGTCCTATCTCAACGATTCTGCCGAGGTACATCACTGCCACCCTGTCGGCGAAATGCCTAGCCGTGGCGATGTCGTGCGTTATGTAGAAAATTGTAAGGCCATGGCTCCGCTGGAGCTCCTTCAGCAGTTGAAGGATCTCCATCCTGGTTGAGACATCTATCATCGAAACCGGCTCGTCGGCGACCACATACTCTGGCCTGAGCATCAGCGCTCTTGCGATGTTGACCCTCTGCCTCTGACCGCCAGAGAGCATGTGGGGATACTTTGAAGCGAAATCTTCTTCGGGACTCAGCCTCACTTCACGCAGTGCCCGGAGAACTCTCTCCCTTCTCTCGCTCGAATCGCCCTGATGGTGGACCTTGAGCGGTTCTTCGACGATCGAAAAGATGCTCATGAAGGGGTCGAGGGAAGAGAAAGGGTCCTGAAAGATGGCCTGAGCCTTCGTCCTGAACCAGCCGAGCTCGCCCTCCTTCGACTTGGAGATATCCCGACCGTTGAACAGGATCTTCCCCGAGGTGGGGGCGAGTATCCTCAGCGAGAGCCTTCCGAGTGTCGTCTTGCCGCTTCCGGACTCTCCTACAAGGGCGAGGGTCTCGCCCTTCGAAATCTCCAGGGTGACCCCGTCCACGGCCTTGGCGCGCAGCGTCCTGAAGAATCCCGCCCGTACTGGAAAGTGCATGCTGACGTTCTCGAGGGCGATGACGGGGCTCATGGAGGACTCTGGTGTAGCCAACATCTCGACGCTTGCGAGGCTGATAGGGAATAGATCGGCGGGTCCCTCGTGCACGGCTCGAAGGCATATGGGCACCTGGGACGGAACCTGCAACCGGAGGGAGGATTGACGAGATCGGGCGGGACCCCGGGTATGAACTCCGGCTCGGACTCGCTCCTCAGGCGTGGCGTACTCGAAAGCAACTTCTGCGTGTACGGATGCTTGGGATGGATGAGGATGTCGTCCGCGTCTCCAAGCTCGACGATCTGCCCTGAGTAGAGCACCGCAAACCGGTCGCAGATGTCGCTCGCCAGTGCTATGTCGTGAGTGATGAACAACGCCGATATCTTCCTCTCGCGCTTCAGCCTCTTGAGCAGGTTCATGACTTGCGCCTGAACGCTCACGTCCAGCGCCGAGGTGGGTTCATCGAGGATTAGGAGAGCCGGGCTGAGCACGAGGGACATCGCGATCACGGCCCTCTGTTTCATACCCCCGCTCAGTTCGTTGGGGAACCTCCCGTAGACTTCGGGGGGGAGCCCGACCTGATGCAGAAGCTCACGTGCAGTCCTCTTCGCCTCCTCGCCGCTTCCTCCGCTCGCGATGAGAGGTTCGGCGACTTGAAAACCGACCCGGAGGACGGGGTTCAGGGAGTTCATCGCACCCTGGAAGACCATCGCCATCTTCTTCCATCGGACCCTGCTCCGAAATTCTTCGTCCGAGAGGCGCATCAGCTCCTCCCCGTCAAGCTTCACGCTCCCGGAGTAGGAGGCCAGGTTGCGAGGTAGGAGCCTCATGAGCGCGGATGCGAGGCTGGTCTTGCCGCACCCCGACTCCCCAACGACTCCGAGTGCCTCGCCTTCTCCGATCGTGAACGAGACGTCATCCACGGCCCTGACCGGTCCCCTCTCGGTCGAATAGTAGAGCCTGAGGCTGTCCACCTCAAGGATTGCCATTCATCTCGTCCTCCTGAACTTCGGGTTGACCACTGGCTCCAGCCCGAGCGAGATCAGGATGAATGTCATGGCCGTGAAGACAATCAGCAACCCCGGGGGAAGTATCCACCACCAGAAGCCCACGTATACGGCGCCGCTCCGGAATCCCGAGTCCAATATCTGGCCCCAGGTGGGTATCGAAGGATCGCCGAGGCCGAGAAAGCTCAGAGCAGCTTCTGCTAGGATGGCAGCGGGAGCCAGGAATATCATCTGTGCAAGCAGGTACGGTGCTGTCTGGGGAAGGATGTGGCGGAGCACTATCTGCATCCTCGGTGCACCTATCACCCTGGCAGCCTCCACAAACTGCTCCGACTTTATCTGGAGGACCATGGAGCGTATTATCACTGTAAGACCAGGCCAGCTGAATACTATCAGGACGAGAATCACGACCCAAAGTTTCTGGCCGAAAAGGAAGGCCAGGAATATCAGGATTGGCAGGAGGGGTATGTTGTTGAGCACGTCGGAGACCCGCTGTATGAGAGTGTCCGTCTTCCCGCCTGCGTAGCCGCTCAGGATTCCGGCTAGCGCCCCAACCAACGTCGTCAGGGTGGACGTAACGAGGGCGATGAGGAGGGCGACGGGAAACCCGAAGAGAAGCCCTATCGCAAGGTCCCTGCCCAGAGAGTCGGTCCCCATCAGTCCGAAGGTCGATCCTCCGAGGACAAGGCTGAGCGATCCGACCTGGTCGGCCGGGTCGGATAGCTGCACCGCCACTCGGGTGGCGTAAGCACCCTTCAGCACCTTGAAGCCCTGATAATCCGGAGTTCCGAAGAGGACGTTTAGTATCCCCGTTCTGGCGAGAGCGGAGGCATCTACGTCGAGCCCCAGGGTTGACCTCGCGAAATCGGCCGTCGAGGAGATTGCGGTCTGGTCGCTGCTCAGTTCAACTCTCAGGGGAGTTTCATAGTACCGGTTGAACGGAGCCCGCTCTCCTGCAGCAGGCCCTCGAACCACGAACGAGTAGAGGAGCACCTGTGTCTGGTCCGGCCTGAGCAGCGTCACAGTCACCACGGGAGAGCGGTCCTGAAAGGTCACGCCAGAGAGAGTGAACGACATGAAGGTCGGAGGGACGTCGGACTGAAAATTCGTTCCGAACTCGTAGGCAAGAGTCCTGCCGCTGCCTCCTCCGGTGAGAACCTGGGTGGGCTGAGAGAGACGGAGGACCTGCTGCTCGGCCTCGCGGGAGCCGGAGAAGACGTTCGTCCAAGCTGGGGGTGCTGACTTTGGATAGTCCGCCCAGACGGCGGGGTTCCTCCAGGAGCGGGTGCCGAAGTCTAGCGGATATGTCGCCGCGACGTAGACAGAGACCAGAAGCAACGTCCCCAAGAAGAGAGAGCCCATCCTACCCGAGCCTGTCTTGAGAAAATCTCTGAGCACTCCCCGCCCGATCAAGGCCTAGTATCTCACCCTCGGGTCGAGGAAGATGTAGAGGACCTCTAGGATGAACCTCGCGACTACGTAGATGAGCGTGAACATGAATGTGAGAGCGACTATGACTCCCTCATCGAGCGAGAGAATGGCTTCGTAGAAGAGCCTGCCCATCCCGGGCCAGTTGAAGACGGTCTCGGTCAGGATGGCGCCTCCCAGCGAGCCCGCAAGGCCGAGAATTAGGCTCGTGGCTATCGGGGGGGCCGCGACCCGGAGGATGTGGCTTCTCATCACCCTCGACTCTGGGAGTCCCTTCGCCCTTGCCGTCGTCACGAACTCCTCCTGAGCGATGTTCAGGACCATCGTTCTTACCGAGTAGATCCAGCC
>JACPTA010000083.1 GCA_016193005.1 Nitrososphaerota archaeon
ACGGTCGAGCCAACGGTCTCAATACCTCATTCCCCCGCCAACGCGAAACCCGTGAGTCAGGTGAACGACCCGATAAGCACCGTTTTCATCGGCTCGTGCGCGAACGCGCGCAAGTCTGACCTTCTGGTGGCGGCGAAGATTCTGAAGGGGAGAAGGGTTCATCGTGACGTGAACCTGATAGTAATCCCTGCAAGCAGGAAGGTCTACAACTGGGCGATGAGCAACGGACTGCTGAATATCTTCGCAGATGCGGGAGCAAACATAGAGTCTTCGAACTGCGGCCCCTGCTTCGGGAAACACATGGGCGTACTCGCGCCTGGGGACAGGTGCCTCAGCACCAGCAACCGGAACTACAAGGGAAGGATGGGATCTCCAGAGGCCTTCATCTACCTCGGATCCCCCGCCCTCGCGGCCGCAACGGCGATCGAGGGAAGGATTGCTGACCCGAGAAAGTACATGGGCGGATAGTCATGACGGTGACAGGGAGAGTATCAAAGAAGTATGGGAACGACATCAACACCGACTACATAATTCCCGCGTACCTCCTCCAGGAGAGCTGGGACAAGCAGTTCTTCGCGGACCACGCGTTCGAGCACGAGCCGATGAAAACGGTGCTTATCGGGTCGTTCACCTGACTCACGGGTTTCGCGTTGGCGGGGGAATGAGGTATTGAGACCGTTGGCTCGACCATCTGTGCGTCAACCTTCACCAACCTGGAGAATTCGGCGTCATGGTCGCTCCTTACTATTCTCACCTTCTCCTCTGGGGTCAGCTTTCTCTCCCTTCCGTCCAGCGCAGTCTTGATGTAATCCAGGGTCCTAGAGTCGGGGTTTACGACGGCCGTCCTCGCGCTCATCTCGACGGAGAGGTTGCACATCGTGAACCTGCCGTCCATCTCCATCGAGTCGACGGTCGGTCCAGTGAACTCGGCGACCTTCTTGGAGCAACCACTCTCTCCCATCAAGCCGAGTATGTGGAGAATCAGGTCTTTTGGATAGGTACCCTTCTGTAACTTTCCCGAGATTTCGAACTCTATTGTTTCAGGGACCGTGAACGAGTAGATCTCCCCCGTTGCAAGGAGGTTCTGTGCCTCCGTCGTCCCGACACCGAAGGCGAGGGCCCCCAACGCACCTTGAGTGCATGTGTGCGAGTCCGTGGCAACGGTGATCTCGCCAGGAAGCACGAAACCTTCTTCGGATGCGATTGTGTGCTCGATCCCATCGCCCTCCTTGTACATTTCAATTCCCTGTTGCTTTGCAAAGTCGGACATCAGCCTGACTCCGCTGCTCGCCATGACTGAACACGAGGGAACCGTGTGGTCGGGCATGAAGGCTACTTTCATGGGGTCGAAGACCTGCATCTTCTTGCCCGCCTCCTTGTAAATATCCTCGAAGTCGCGCTGGAAGTTCAGTATCGCTGGTGGGGCGATCACTTCGTTGAAGTAGAGTTTGTCGACTGGGAGGGTATCAACGAATTCTCCAGCCTTCGCATTCCTGCCTATCGCCCTTGATACTATCTTCTCTGTAATCGTTGCGCCCATTCTCAGACCCCGCTGCTCGACTGGAGTTCCCTGTCCTGAGCCACCCCGGCCGGAACCGGTGTACTATCTGCCTTCTTCGCGAGTAGTGCGTTTATGCTCGCCACTATCGCTTCGACGCTTGCGACAACAATGTCCTTCTTCATCCCTCTCCCTGAAGCGTAGTTCCCACTGTCGTCCTCCACCTTTACCGTGACATCGGCAACTGCGTCGGATGATCCACTCAGCGCTTCAAGCTTGTAGTCGGTCAGTCTGATCGTCTCGAGGTTGGAGAATATCTTCTCAATCGCGTTTAAAGCTGCGTCGACCGGGCCGGTCCCGACGTCCGTCGCCTCGTGGAGATGTCCCCGCACCAGAAGCTTCACTGTCGCGGTGGGGAGTCTCTTTATGCCAGTGACCACCTCCAGCCCCTCAAGCTCGACAAGTCTGCTCTCCGCGTATCCTCCACCCATGATTGAAGTGGCTATCTGGTACAAGTCCCCGTCAGTTATGGTGTGACCGAGGTCGCCGAGCTCTTTCACCTTGTCGACTATAAGTCTGAGATGCTCCTCCTTAGGTCTGAGTCCCATCCCCCTCAGCTGGGCCGCCACGCCATGCCTGCCCGCGTGCTTTCCCGCCTGGAGCCACCTCGTCCTCCCGACGTCGGAGGGGTCGAACGGTTCGTAGGTGAAGGGGTTGCTGAGTATCCCGTGGGTGTGGATTCCGGACTCGTGCCCAAAAGCGTTCTCACCGACAATCGCCTTGTTGGGCTGGACGACTACCCCTGTCAGGCGTGAAACGATGCGGGACGTCTCAAAGAGAAGCTGGGGGTTGATCCCTGTTGTGAGTCCATACAGGTTGTGGCATGCCACGACAAATTCTTCGAGGGAGGTGTTCCCTGCCCTCTCGCCGATGCCATTTATCGTGAGGTGCGCCTGCCCCGCGCCCGCCAAGACTCCCGCAATGCTGTTTGCGACAGCGAGTCCGTAGTCGTTGTGACAGTGCATGCTTATCATGACCTGAGAGACGGACCTTGCAGCGTTCACATAGGTGGTGATCTTTTCAGGTGTAGCCGTTCCGACAGTATCAGGTATGTCAAACCTGTCTATCCCGGCATCGCTCACCGCCCTGACCACCTGTTTGAAGAACTCAAGATCGGTTCGGGTCGCGTCCTCAGCGGAGAACTCGACCTTCATTCCGAGGCTCTTCGCGTATCTAACCGCTTCGGCGCACTTCTTCAGCATCTCTTCCCTGCTCATGTGCAGCTTGTGCTCAAGATGAATGTCCGAGGATGCGAGGAAGACGTGTACGCTGCTCACCCCGCACGAGGCCGCGGTGTCGATGTCCAGCTTTTCAGCTCTGGCGAGGCCGCAGACCTCCGCCCTCAGACCCGCCTTCGCAACCAGCCTCACCCCTTCCTGCTCTCCCTTCGAGGTGATCGGGAAACCCGCCTCTATCACGTCTACGCCGAGCCTGTCCAAGGCCTTCGCGATCTGCAACTTTTCATCCGGCGTGAGAGATACTCCTGGAGTCTGCTCCCCATCTCTCAGAGTCGTGTCGAGAACCCTTATCATTCGGTGCTCAGGCATTTTGCTTCTCCTTCGGCAATGCAGCCACACCCGTCCTTGCGATATCTATCACGTTCGACTCACCCGCCCGTCTGACGAACTCATCAATCTCCCCGGCAGTGCCGACGATCTGAACGACAACGCCGGCGGTAGACCTGTCGATTACGTTAAGCCGTTGCCTCTCCTCTTCGCCGAATTGGATCGGGTCGAATTTCTTCAGCGAGACAAGCGCCAGCTCCCTGGCCGTGACCTCTTGAGGTCCGTAGGTGTGAGCTTCGATCACGTCGATGACCTTCATCAATTGCCTCGCAACATGCTCGACCGTCCGATCGTCGCCGTTCAAGGTGAAAGTCATCCTGCAGGTGTCTCCTCCGTTCGTCACTCCCAGGGTGAGCCCCTCAATGTTCAGCCTCATCAGGCGGACAAGGTGTGTGACTCTGAAGAGTGTTCCTGGCTTGTTATCGACGAGGACAGAGAGTATCTTCGAGGCTCTCAAAAGATGGCGGACTCCTTAGGTGGACCGTAGACGGTGTCCTTAATCCCCTTTCCAGGAGGCATGAAGGGGAAGACGTCTTCCTCTGGGGAGACAGGAACCTCAATGACCATCTGGGTCTGCGACGATAGACCATCCTTCAGCACCCTGGCAAATTCGTCCAGGGATCCAACAGTCCTGCCCTCGGCCCCGTAGGATTCCGCGAGTTTCACGAAATTTGGTGAACCGTTGAATTTCACGCCGATGTAGTGCCTGTTGTACATCAGCCTCTGCCACTGCTCGACCATTCCCAAACTTCTATCATTTAGTACAACTGAGATGAGTGGTATGTTCTGCTCGACCGCTGTGGCCAGAGCCTGCTCCGTCATGACGAAACTGCCGTCGCCATCAAGGTCGACCACGGGTACGTCCGGGCGAGCGAGCTTCGCGCCGACTGCCGCGGGCAGGCCGAACCCCATCGTGCCCAGGCCAGTGGACGTAATCCATGTCCTCGGGCGCAATACCTGGTAGTGTATCTCACACCACATCTGGTGTCTCCCCACACCCGTGGTCAAGATGGCATCGGGTGGTAATATCTCCCTCATCTTCTTCACGATCCTGGGCCCCGACAGGTCGGCGTAGCTATCTCTGTACGCAGGGATGCTCTTCATCTCCTCCCTCACCTCATTGACCCTTTTCAGCCAAGGATTGTCCTCTCCCTTCTTCGAGATACGCCTTGTTATCGCGCTGTAAAGGGACACTAACACTTCGTTGGCGTCGCCCAGTATGTGCAGGTTCACCGCCTTGTTCTTGTTGAACTCTGTCGGGTCCGCGTCGATGTGGATTATCATTGCGTCTTTGCAAAACTCTGAGAATGTTCCAGTCGAACGGTCCGAGAACCTCACGCCGACAGCGAGAAGCGCGTCACATTCGCTCACCAGCTTGTTAGCCTCTGCCCGCCCGTGCATGCCTATTGGCCCAAGGGAGAGAGGATGGTCCTCGGGGAAGGTGCCCTTGCCCTGCAAGGTTGTCACGACTGGCGTCATGAGCAGCTCGGCAATCGCCCTGAACGGTTGTGACGCATCCGAGATGCGTATCCCCCCTCCGCCAAAGAGGAGGGGCCTCTTCGCCCTGACCAGCAAGTCTGCAGCCCGCTCCACATCTTGAGGGTCCAGCGGTGCCTTTGACCTGTATCCTCTTATCTCGACGCTCTCGGGAAAGGTGACCTCGGCAGTCTCTTGCTGCACGTCCTTGGGAACGTCGACAAGTACTGGCCCGGGTCTCCCAGTCGTTGCTATGTGGAACGCCTTCCTGATTGCACTCGGCACGTCCGCCGCTGACAGGGGTTGAAGCGTATACTTCGTCACGGGAGTGAGAACTCCTACGACGTCGGTCTCCTGGAAAGCATTCCTTCCCGTCATACCTCGAGGAACCTGTCCCGTGATCGCCACCACTGGGGATGAATCGGCAAAGGCCGTCGCGATCCCGGTGACCAGGTTCGTGGCCCCCGGACCCGAAGTCGCGGAGCAGACTCCCGCCCTCCTTGAGACCCTCCCATAGGCGTCCGCCATGTGGGCGGCGATCTGCTCGTGTCTTGTGAGGATGTGTTTGATGTTGGAATCCCAGAGGGCATCGTAGAAGGGGAGGTTCGCCCCGCCGGGCATCCCGAAGATGTACTCCACCTTTTCCCTCTTCAGCGCTTCAATAAGAGCCTGAGCGCCCGACATTTCAACCAAAAGAATCACCACGCATCTAGAATCCCTCGCTATCTACGATCGTAGAGCGAGAGCTCTACGCAAGAAGGAGCAACGCTCGGAGCTGCAGAATAACGGTGGTTGCAGCGTTGCTTCCTGCCATTACGACACCAGTTCGTCTCGATGTTTATAAGTCTTGGGCCATCTTCTCGTCGAAGGGACCGGACGGGAGAGTTCTTCATGCAAAGATAGGCGCCGCAGGTCATGAAAAGAGTCCTTGTTACCGAGCGTTCACAACGAGGACAACTTCCGATAGTCTAAAAAATCACCCGCGTTATACTTTAAATAGCTGGACGAGCGTCACATTCAAAACACTTGATACACCCCTACGAAATCATATCGAAGTCAGCCCTCCCAGCGTTCCGGGCGATGATATCGAAGAGACTGAGAGAGAGCTACGATATGACACAGCAGGAAGTGGCGAGCAGGCTAGGGGTGACGCAGGCCTCCATAAGCAACTACGCCAGAAAAGCCAGAGGTGTTATGGTAAATCTGGAAACCGACTCGAGTGTTGCAAAGGCGCCAGACGAAGTCGCTCGCGTACTCTCCTCCGAACACCCCGATCAGAGAGAGGTTTTGCGGCTGATGACAGAAGTTTGTGACTACATAAGGTTCAACCATCTTCTTTGCACTCTGCACGGAGAGCTCGAGTCTTTCCCGGTAGAGGGCTGCGCGGCGTGCGACGGAGCGCTTCCCCAGAGCAGCGGGACAATAAGACTAAAAGCGAGTTTCGGCTAGCGCACAATGCACATGGAGAGCAAGCCTGAGTGGCTAACTGTTCTCCCGGCGGGTGGAGAGAACTACCACAGGCTGAAGCAGCTGTTCGGCGAACTGAACCTGCACACAGTCTGTGAGGAGGCTCACTGCCCCAACGTCCGCGAATGCTGGGGAGGTGGCACGGCCACGCTCATGCTCATGGGAGACGTCTGCTCCAGAGCTTGCAGGTTCTGCATGGTGACACCGGGAAAACCGGATGGCAAGCTGGATGAGCTTGAGCCCGAGAATGTGGCCTTCGCGCTATCGCAGATGGGCCTCACCTATGTCGTCCTTACGTCGGTGGACAGGGACGACCTGCCAGATGGAGGCGCGTCACATTTTGCGAAGACGATAAGGCTGGTGAAGGAGAGAAGTCCCGGGATGCTTGTTGAAGTACTCATTCCAGATTTTCAAGACGACTTGGAGGCCCTGAGGGTTGTCGCAGAGGCTCGACCTGACGTCGTCGCTCATAATATAGAGACAACGCTCTCCCTCACTCCTCGTGTCAGAGACCCGAGGGCCAACTATTGGCAGTCCCTCTCGGTCTTGAGGAACGTGAAGAAACTGAACCGGAGGATACACACGAAATCTTCCATAATGTTGGGGCTGGGGGAGGATGAGGAGGAGGTCAGTTTAGCGATGAAACACCTGAGAGATGTCGGAGTTGATTTCCTCACGATCGGCCAGTACCTCAGGCCTTCGAAGAGGCATCTACCGGTCGAGGAGTACGTGACTCCTGAGACGTTTGAGAAATACAGACATATTGGAGAGAAGATGGGCTTCAAGTACGTCGCGTCTGGTCCGCTGGTCAGGAGTAGCTACAAGGCGGGAGAGTACTTCATCAAGTCGGTCATCGAGAGAGAAGACAATCGACGAATTCTAGAGTGATTCAGGCTATGGTTTTATCAATCCCAAGGATATAGAACTGATGGCGAATTTCTGATGGAGATGTTGTCCATCCTCAGGGCAGACGGGGAATATGACCCCAAGCTCGAGCCCGACCTCAGCGACGAGGACCTGGTGAAGATGTACAGGCACCTAATCCTCGTCAGGAAGTTCAACGAGAGGGGGATGGCTCTTCAGAGGCAGGGGAGAATTGGTTTCTTCATCGATTCGACCGGCCAGGAGGCCTGCCAGATAGGCGCCGCCTACGCGCTTAACTCGAACGATTGGGTCTACCCCACATACAGAGATGTGGGAGTCTGTTTCCTGAGGGGTGTCCCGATGAAGGTAATCTTCGACCAGCTCTACGCGAACGCACAAGACTACATGAAGGGCAGACAACTGGGGGTCCACTGGGGCTACAAGGAGAAGAACATTGTCACCATTGGGAGCCCGATTGCGACGCAATTAGTTCACGCCGTAGGCACCGCGTACGCTGTAAAATACAAGAACCACAGGGTCGTGACACTCACATTCTTCGGCGACGGCGCGACGTCGCAGGGCGAGTTCCACACCGCTCTTAACTTCGCTGGGGTCTTCAAGCTCCCTATCGTGTTCTTCTGTGAGAACAACCAGTATGCAATATCGCTTCCAGTGCGCCGGCAGACAGCTTCTGAGAATATCGCGATGAAAGCCTGGAGCTACGGCTTTGAGGGCACCCAGGTCGACGGCAATGACATACTTGCAGTGTACAAGGCAGCGAAGGACACCATCGACAAGGCAAGATCTGGGGGAGGACCGACTCTCATCGAAGGGGTCACCTACAGGATGGGAGGTCACTCCACGGCAGACGACCCATCCAAGTACCGAAATCAGAGCGAGGTGGAGATGTGGAAGAAACGAGACCCGATTCTAAGGTTCAGATTGTACTTGATGAAAAAAGGCTTGCTTTCAGAGCAGGAGGACAGGAAGATGCAGCAGGAGATGGAGAACGAGGTCAACGAGACCGCGAAGGAGGCCGAGAAGGTAGCTCCGCCCGCCCTCTCCACGATGTTCTCGGATGTGTACGAGGAGATGCCGTGGCACCTGAAGGAGGAGTTAGATGACCTAATGAAGGAGGGTACTTGATGGCCCAGCTCAACCTGGTGCAGACGGTGAATCAGACGCTCCGCGAAGAGATGAGAAGGAACCCTGATGTCGTTATTCTCGGGGAGGACGTCGGTAGGAATGGGGGCGTCTTCAGAGCAACCGAGGGTCTGATGGATGAATTCGGCCAAGAGAGGGTGATAGATACTCCACTGGCGGAGGATGCGATAGTCGGTGCCGCGATCGGTATGGCCCTATACGGCCTTCATCCCGTTGCGGAAATTCAGTTTCTGGACTTCATTTACCCCGCCTTCAACCAGATCGTAAGTGAGCTTGCGAAGATGAGGTACAGGTCGGGCGGACAATTCCCGACTCACGTTGTCATCAGGTCGCCCTATGGCGGGGGCGTGAAGGGAGGGCACTACCACTCCCAGAGCACGGAGGCGTACTTCATCCATACCCCCGGACTGTATGTCGTGACCCCATCCACTCCATATGACGCCAAGGGCCTGCTCCTGACCTCGATGAGGATGCACGACCCCGTGCTCTTTCTCGAGCCCAAGAGAATCTACAGGACCTTGAAGGAGGAGGTTCCGGAGGAGGATTATACCGTCCCTCTAGGCAAGGCAAGGTTGGTGCGGGCCGGGAGTGACATCACCCTTGTAAGCTGGGGCGCCATGGTCCACACGTGCAAGGCCGCTGTTGATTTGGCGCAGAACGAGGGAATCAGCGTCGAACTCATCGATCTCAGGTCGTTGCTGCCATTCGACCTAGAGGCCATTCTCACGTCTGTGAAGAAGACGGGGAGACTGGTGGTGGCCCATGAGGCGACGCGGATAGGCGGATTCGGAGGCGAGATCGCGGCCCAGGCGAGCGAGCGCGTCATAGATTATCTCAAAGCGCCCATTATGAGGGTCGCCGGTTTCGACACGCCTTTTCCATACGCCCTCGAGAACATCTACCTGCCTCCGCCTGAGAGAATACTTAACACAATCAGAAAAGTGGCCCACTACTAGGTGGATTCTTGCCGTACTCATTCCGTCTTCCTGACATCGGAGAGGGAGTGGCTGAAGGCGAGATTCTCAAGTGGATGGTCAAGGAGGGAGACAAGATTAGTGAAGACCAGCCGCTGGTTGAGGTGATGACGGACAAGGTCAATGTGCAGATCCCATCGCCCAAGAGCGGGAAGGTCTCCAAGATTCTCGCCAAGGAGGGGGAGATGGCAAAGGTTGGTCAGGTCATAGTCGTCATCGATGACGAGGGGGGGAGGCCTGCTTCTCAGGAGGCCACAGGCGAGAACGAGCCAGGGAGTCCTGCAAGCAGCGCCACGCAGGTGCAGATTACCGAGGCCGCGGTGCCGGCAGGCGAGGTACTCGCGACACCCGCGACTAGGCGAATGGCCAGGGAGATGGGTGTTGACCTGACCGAAGTCACGGGTACAGGCCCCCGGGGACGCATTACCGAGGAGGATTTGAGTGCGGCAGCCAAGGCGGGGCCTCAGAAGGCCGCATCTGCGCTCGCAGCGAAGGAGGAGAGGGTCCCTCTCAGGGGAATCAGGAAGATCATCGCCGAGAGGATGGCAAAGTCGTCGACCACGGCAGCCCACGTGACCCACGTGGACGAAGCCGACATGACTGAGCTCCTGCTCCTACGCGAAGCCTTCAAGGGAAGCGCTGAGAAGAGAGGGGTAAAGCTCACATTCCTGCCCTTCATAATAAGGGGAATCATTCCGGCGCTGAAGGCGTTCCCGTACGTCAACGCCAGCCTCGAAGAGTCGGGGAATGTCGTGCTCAAGAGATACTACAACATGGGGATAGCCGTCGATACGGAGCAGGGTCTTATCGTCGCCGTGGTCAGGGACGTCGACAAGAAAGACATCTTTGACCTGGCAAAGGAGATTGAGGGGCTCGCCGGGAGAGCCAGGGCCGGGCAGCTCGGATTGGAAGAGGTTCACGGTTCGACCTTCACCATCACGAACGTGGGCGCCATTGGGGGGCTCTTCGCAACTCCGATCATCAACTACCCCGAAGTCGCTATCCTGGGGACTCACAAGATAGCGAAGAGGCCCGTCGTTAGAAACGGGAAGGTTGAGGTGAGGGACATGATCTACCTCTCGCTCACCTTCGACCACCGGATAATCGATGGAGCCTACGCTGCAAGGTTCATGAACAAGATAGTCCAGACGCTTCAGGATCCGAAGAAACTGCTCGCCGAGATTCTCTAGCTAGGCCTCGACCAGGGTCTCGGTGCTTCGTACTCCTTCGACAGCGTTGATCGTACCCGTCAGCCTCCTGATGGTCGGGTATTCAGACGCCTCCACAAATGCAACGAGGTCGAATCTTCCGTAAGCTATGAAGACCTTCCTGACCCCTTTCAGTCTCTTAATCTTCTGCCGCACGTCAGCCGTCTGAACGGGGGTGGTCTTGATCAGGATACAGGCGTTAAGGGCCAACGTAGTTCTCCCCTATGAGCCCTCGACCTGAGGAAGGGTCTCTGTGAAGACGATGCCGGCCATCCGATTGGCCTTGAGAATCGCCCGTCCTAGCCTCTTGTTGTCAGCTGCCTCGACTTCAGCGACTATGTCGAATCTTCCAAGGACTGGGAACGCTCTCCTGACTTCCTTGATCTGCTTGAGCTTCTTTGCCACGTCTTGAAACCTTCCCCTCTCCGTCCTGATGAGGATGCAGGCTGAGATCATTCTCTGTCAGTGTATCAGCGACTATGACTAATAAAGGATTAAGGTGCATGCCTCGGGCACATTATCGAACGCGGCTTCTCCCAACCATGGCCTTAAGCGCAAATCTTCTTCCTTAGATCTATCACATCTTCCAACTGCCTTATGTATTCAGCGAATGATTCTGGGTCTCTAACCCAAGACCTGATCAGCCGCTTGACATACAAAGCTTCAACCTTTGCGAGAAACTCGCAAACCTCTTCTTCCCCTGACACGAAACGCACCCCTTACTGCTCGGTCAACTCTTTCAAGGTACCATTCATCCGGTTTGGCCAGAACTTCCTTGAGCTCTTTCCGAAACTCCTCGTCATCGGGTATTCTGACTTCTGGCATGTTATTTCCAACTGCTAACGAATCAACGCGCCCATATAAACACCTACGGAGCTACCAACGGAAATGCAGAAGGTGGGGAGATCATTCCACCTTCTCAGAATGAGAGATGTTGTTGTTGGGGTTCGTCGTTTCGGTGCGCAATCTCGTTTTGACCGAAGTTAGGTTACTTCTTCGCGGGGCCACATCATCTTTCGCAACTTTAAGCCGACCTGCTCAACCTGGTGAGCCTCAAGCTGCTCCATGTACTTTCCGAACGCCCTTTGACCTTCTCTGTTGTACGCGTCGACCCACTCCTTCGCAAATTTGCCGTTCTGAATATCCTTAAGGATTTTCTTCATCGACTTTTTCACGTCGTTTCCGATTGCCATCTTGCCTCGCGTGAGACCGCCGTATCGGGCGGTCTCACTCACCCTTCTGTACATCCCGGAGATGCCGTACTTCTGTACCAAGTCAACGATCAGTTTGACCTCGTGCAAACATTCGAAGTAGGCGATCTCAGGCTGGTAGCCAGCTTCCACAAGCGTCTCGAAGGCATTCTTGATCATCATCTCGACACCTCCGCAGAGGTCGACCTGCTCGCCAAACCAATCGCTTTCAACCTCTTCCTTGAAGGTTGTTTCAATGACACCTGCCTTCGTACAGCCCGTGGCTTTTGCGATTCCAAGAATCCTATCCCACGCCCTGCCTGAAGCGTCCTTCTCCACCGCGACGAGGGCTGGGGTCCCGAAGTTCTGAAGATACAATTCGCGCAGCCTCTGCCCAGGTGATTTTGGAGCCAGCATTATCACGTCAACTCCCTCTGGAGGGACTATCCATTTCCAATGAATCGCCGCGCCGTGAGAGAACGAGAGGGCCTTCCCTTTGCGGAGATGGGGGGCGATCTCTTCCTTGTAGACTCTGGCCTGCTCCATGTCAGGAATAAGGACGTGAATGATGTCGGCCTTCTCGGACGCATCGGGCACCTCTGCAACTTTGTGACCTTCACTCGCAGCCTTGTCCCAGCTTTTACCTCCCTTCCTCAATCCTACCACGACGTTGAGGCCGGAATCTCTCATGTTGCTTGCTTGAGCCTGACCCTGTATCCCGTAGCCTATCACGGCTACAGTCTCGTTCTTTATCGGGGACGAATCCCCCTTGACTCGCGTCGGAAGGATTCGCTTAGCTACCGTCCTCTTCCTGTTGTTCGACTTCACTCCAGGTTCCTTACACAGTCATTGCATCACGAAGGGTCACGAGAACAGGGAAGCCAATGCTCTTCTCACTTGAACCGTCAGCCTCGTGTTGATCCTGCCAAGTCTCTTTGTCGCCAAGCCCTTCTCCAAGGTGAATATCTTGTCGTACTTGATTCTACTTCGGAGTGGCAAG
>JACPTA010000010.1 GCA_016193005.1 Nitrososphaerota archaeon
CCTCCGGCAGAAAAGATACCTTCTACGATGGTCCTGAGACGACCCACGTCAGTTCCGCAGACCCCTACTGCCCCGAGATGAGGAGATTGGGCATAGAGGTCGCTACGAAACTCGACCTCCCCCTCCACGATAAGGGAACGGTCGTCGTCATACAGGGCCCCCGTTTCTCGACTCGCGCCGAGAGCAAGTTCTTTCGCTCTCAACGATGGGAAGTGATAAACATGACCCAGTATCCCGAAACGGTCCTTTCCAGAGAACTCGCGATGTGCTACGTGAACATATCTTTGGTCACCGACTACGACGTGGGCCTCGAGGGGGACCCTAATGTGAGTCCTGTCTCGAACGAGGAGGTGATTCGGGTCTTCAACGCGAACATATCGAAGCTTCGGACGCTCTTGGCCGAGATGATCAAGAGAACGCCTGAGAAGCGGTCCTGCAAGTGCGGCAGGTCGATGCGAGGAGCCCGGGTGAGAGCATGAAGCGGGACTTCGCCGAGATAAGGGATGCTATCAGGCGGATTCCGAACTGGCCAAAACAAGGTGTAGTCTTCAGGGATCTCACGACGTTGTGGAAGGAGGCTCGACTGATGCGACGGTGCACACTGCTCCTGTTCCGAAGGTACAGAAACAGGAAGATCCAGAAAGTAATGGGAATCGAGGCGCGCGGCTTCGTGGTAGGCGCCCCGCTGGCAGAGAAGCTCAGGGTCGGGTTCATACCCGCCAGAAAGACCGGGAAGCTTCCGGCCGAAAGGATCTCCGAGCAGTACGAACTCGAATACAAGAGCGACGGTCTCGAGGTGCATAAGGATGCAATACAGCGGGGAGAGCGCGTGCTGATCGTCGACGACTTGATGGCTACTGGAGGAACTGCTCTCGCCGCGGCGAAGATGGTCGAGAGGCTCGGCGGCAGGGTTGTGGGGTTCGCATTCGTGGTCGAGCTGACTTTTCTAAAGGGAAGGGAGAGGCTCAAAGGATACGACGTCTTCTCTCTCGTCACGTTTGATTCCGAGCAAGAGTAACTCGGACCGCGCAAGACGTGATTGCATTTAATAATCCACTGGGTCGTGGGGCAATTGAAGCTCGAATTGGGCAAGATCGCGAATCCAAAGCTTGCGAACGAGGGAGAGAAGAACTTCAACTGGGCCAAGAATCACATGGTTGCCCTTACGAGCTTGGCCGAGAGGTACGCCAAGAGCAAGCCATTGGAAGGAACCACGGTCGGCGTCTGCCTGCACGTTACAAAGGAGACATCCGTATTGATTGACGCCCTCCTCAAAGCGGGAGCAGATGTGAAACTCGCTGCCGCAAATCCATTATCGACCCAGGACGACATCGCGGCTCACCTTGCCACGAGAGCCGAAGTTTGGGCGTGGAGGGGGGAGAGTGGGCAGGAGTACGACTGGTGCGTGAAGCAAGTACTCAATCAGGGGCCCCAGATTCTCATCGATGATGGTGCCGACCTTCACGTAGCGGCCCATACCCAAAGGTCAGCCACGGTCGTCGGGGGCTCCGAGGAGACCACCACCGGCGTGGTTAGATTGAAGGCGTTGGAGAAGGAGGGCAAACTCGCCTATCCGATCATCGCAGTCAACAATGCCAAGACGAAGTATCTATTCGACAACAGGTACGGTACAGGCCAGAGCACGTTCGACGGAATACTGAGGGCAACCTCGCTTCTAATCGCGGGGAAGAAGGTAGTGGTGATAGGCTACGGCTGGGTCGGGAAAGGGGTGGCGAAGAGGGCGAGGGGTCTGGATGCGAACGTTACCGTTGTTGAGGTTGATCCGATAAAGGCCCTCGAAGCCCACCTCGATGGGTACGCCGTCATGAGCGTCAGACAGGCCGCGAGGGATGGAGACATATTCATAACCGCTACCGGGCAGAAACATGTAATTCCTTACGGCGCCGTTGAGCTGATGAAGGAGGGAGCGATCCTCGCAAACGCCGGGCATTTTGACGTGGAGATTGACGTTGCCACCCTTACGGAAAAGGCCAGGTCCGTTCGTCAGGTCCGACCGAACGTCGATGAGGTCATCCTTCCAACCGGCAAGAAGGTCTATCTGCTCGGGAAGGGGAGGATAGTGAATCTTGTTGCTGCAGAGGGTCACCCACCGGAGGTCATGCAGATGTCATTCTCAAACCAGTTCATGGCGGCTCTCTACATGAAGAAGAATCACGACAGGATGCAGAAGAAGCTCCACGACGTTCCGGCTGAGACCGAGACCGAGGTCGCGTTCGCCACACTCGACTCACTGGGGATCTCCCTCGACAGACCGACGAGGGAGCAGTTGAAGTACTCCGAGAGCTGGGCGCTCTAGCGGAAAATACTTTAAGCAACCAAAGCGACGTGGCATCAAAGGTGGACAGCGAACTCAAGAGTAGCATCATCATCACCGCAGCCTTACCATACGCGAACGCCGACCTTCATCTCGGGCATATTGCCAGCACCCACCTACCCCCTGACATACTGTACAGGTATCTCAAGCACGGCAGGCGCAGGGTGGTCCAAGTATGCGCTTCCGACGATTTCGGCACGCCGATACTCATTGCGGCCGAACGCGAGGGAAAGAGCCCGAGCGAGTATGTCGCATATTGGAGGAAGAGGTTCGTTCAGGACCTGACAGGGCTCGGCATCGCCTACGATCTCTTCTACAAGACCAGCTCGAAGGAAAATGTCAAGATTGTCCAGCGCTTCTTCAGGGTCCTCTACAAGAAGAAATTCATCTTCCCGGCGGACGTCGATCAATTCTACTGTGAGTACGACAAGAAGTTCCTTCCCGATAGATATGTAAAAGGAAAGTGCCCCCACTGCGGGGCCCTCGACCAGTACTCTGACGGCTGCGAAAACTGCGGAAGGACACTGCAGGCCGGCCAGATTCTGGAACCCAGGTGCGCCATATGCGGGAGGGAGCCCGCCAGGAGGACGAGCAAACACTATTTCTTCAAGCTTTCAGCCTTCTCCCAACAGCTGGCGGAGTGGCTCGCGTCGAACAGGAACCTCCAGCCGGAGCCCAGGAATTACGTGCTGAACTGGATCAAGGAAGGCTTGCAGGACTGGGACATCACAAGGGACATCAGATGGGGCGTGAAGATACCTCTCAGGGAGGCACATGGTAAGGTCCTATACGGTTGGTTCGACAACCACCTCTGCTATGTCTCAACAGCCCTCAAGCTCTCAAGGAAGAGTGGAAGAACGGGGCAGAAGTACTGGAATGATTCTACCATCTATCACTTCATCGGGAAGGACATTGTCTACCATCACTATCTCTTCCTGCCGAGCATGAGACTCGGTGAGGGCAGCTACAAGCTCCCCGACTACATCCCCACAAGGGGGCATCTCCTCCTCCAGGGAAAGAAGATCTCAAAGAGCAGGAAGTGGGGGCTCAAGGTAAAGGATTTCCTAGAGGTCCTCCCCGCGGACTATCTGAGATTCTATCTGACGCGGATTGTCCCGTTGGGGCAGGCGGATTCGAACTTCGACCTGGATGAGTTGAAGGCGAAGATCAACAACGAGCTCGTCGCAAACATAGGCAACTTCGTCTACAGGTCCATGAGCTTCATCAAGAGAGCACACGACTCTCAGGTTCCCTCCCCGATCGGTGAAGGCGAGGAAGAGAGATCCCTCAGGAGTGCTCTCGCGACAGCTGTGAAAGAATCCGGTCAACTAATCGAGGAAGGGCATTACGACAGAGCTCTAAAGTCGGTGCTCGACTTCTCTACGAGGTGCAACCAATACTTTCAGCAGAAGGCTCCATGGGAGAAGCGGAGCGACGAGAGCACAACGATGTACTACTCGATCAATGTGGTCGCATCCCTCGCGATACTGATTGAACCGTTCCTCCCATTCGCCGCAAACGAACTCTGGAAGCAGCTGTGGTTGAAAGGCTCGCCTGCCCAACACAGCTGGGAAGACGCCGGAGAGTTTCTCCTCAAACCGGGGCACAAGATCGCTGAGCCGAGGGCACTGATCAGAAAGGTGGAGGACACCGATATTCAACGGCTCCAGAAGGCGATGGCGTCTGCGTGAGTTAGTCGCAGGCCTCTATCCTCTCGAGGCCTGTAAGCAACGTCGTGTCCATTCCGTCATCGATCACGTTCGTGCCAAAGATGGCCGCTAGCGGGTCGTACTCATCGTACTTTGTCCTTCTGAACCCTGAGGCAAGCACACTCACCATCATCTCGGACCCCCCATTGAAGCTTGCAGTGTATTCAACATCGATTGACTGATTGTTCATCATTGAACCCAACCGCTTCACGGCCATGCCCGTCTCCCTCGCAGAAAGCGATGCGTCCCCTGAGAGGACAACAACGGCGTGGCTCGCCTCCTTTGTTTCGGCGATTCTACTCATCGCGATGACGGTCCTGGCTAGAGCGTCCTCCGTCTTGTCTACTGAGCCAGACGTGGCTATGCCGAGGAGTGAATAGCCCTCCTGAAGTATCGTTCCCAACACCTTGTTGACTCCCGCAGGAATGGACGAATCGGTGGGCTTGGAGAGCAGGCAGCCAAGTGCTCTTGCTACCTCCTCGTTCGCTATCGTGTAGATCTCCTTCAGCGTGACGTCAGGTGATGCTTTCAATAGCATCTCGTTGTCGATGACAACGACCCCCTTCGAGGTTGATCTGAGCCTCCTGAGAGCAATCCCTGCGTAAAACCTCAGTTTCTTCTCATAGTCGAAAGGCATCACCGCGACCCCCACGGCGACCGCGCCGCACTCTCCCGCTATCTGGGCCACCATCGGGGCCAGTCCGGAACCGACCGCGCCACCGAGGCCTGCTATGACAAAGACGACTCTCGCGTTACCAACCATCTCCCTAAGCGAACCGAGATAGGGTATTGCGAGGCCTCTCACCATCGAAGGATTCAGCTTCTGGTCCACAGGGCAGTCGATCAACAGCCCCTCCCCTCCTGACGCTGCTTCCAGGTCCGACCTGTCGCAGGAGACGTACGCAAACCTGTCGATCTGCAATGGCTCCGTGCTGAGAGCCGACGCAATCCTGATTCCCGCGCTTCCTATTCCGACAGCCAGAACCTCACCCGATGAGAGCGGCTGGGTCATATCGTGGACACTACCCACGAGTCAAATCGAATTAATCATGCCGAGAGTCAAAACGTTGCACAAATGGTATACAGATTCTTGACTCGTCCCAGTTTTCGCGATGGCGGTGGCGCTCAGCTTCTTTGCTTCTCTTCCCTGTTGACGAGCCTGTTCACCAGCTCATCCATCATGTGCCCTCCACACTCAACTGAGACCTTCGCGATCCCCTCGACACCAAGGGCAGCGAGTCTGATCTGCCTGCCTGTCTGGACTGCGGTTGGGCTGTAGGGCGAGAGAGGGCGATACCTGACCAGCACCTGTCCGTCCGAAACCTGTGTGACCTCGGTAACGATGTTCAGTTCACCAAACTTCCTGCCGGTCTCTTCTTCCACCAGTTCCCTCAGCTTCTCCTGCACCTTTGGAACCAAGTCGGTCGGTATCTTCTACCACCTCACCTTTAGCGTGAGCGGATGGGACGCCTTGACCTCGTCTATCCTTCCGACACTCGTGTTCCTCGGAACGTCGCCAAGCGTACCTCCCTCGATGGAACTGTAGATCTGATTCAAGAGTGATGCGTATTCGTTGAGCGACTCCATCGTTTCAGATTCGGTCGGCTCGATCATGAGCGCCTCGTCGACGATGAGCGGGAAGTATATGGTCGGTGAATGAACTCCGCTGTCAAGAAGCGCTTTCGCCACTTTCATCGCCCCTCCTGGCATCCTGCTTTTCACGGACACTATCGCCTCATGCTTCCTCTTCAAGTCTTTCCCGTGTGCCAACCCGTATCCCTCGTTGTTCAACAGCTTAAGCAGATAGTTGGCTGCCAGCACCGAAAGACTGGAGACATTATAGAGTCCCTCAGGACCAAGCAATCGTATGTAGACGTATGCCCTGAGCAGGACGGCAGAGTTCCCGAACGAACCCTTGAGCCTTCCAATTGTGTGTTTGACGTCGTAGTCGAGAAGATACCTCTTCCCCTGCTTGCGTACAAGCGGGACTGGGAGGTACTCCGCAAACCTTTTCGTGACGCCTACGGGACCGGCGCCTGGTCCCCCGCCTCCGTGTGGGGTTGCGAACGTCTTGTGAAGGTTGAGATGCGCTATGTCGAACCCCATGTCTCCCGGCCTCGCCTTGCCTAGCAGCGCGTTCATGTTGGCACCGTCATAATACATCAACCCCCCAGCACCATGAACGAGGTCTGAGATTTCACCCACTTCACTCTCGAAGAGGCCTAATGTGTTCGGTACCGTGAGCATCATTCCCGCCGTCCTCTCGGAGAGGACGGCACGAACTGCCTGCGCACTTACGAGTCCGCTCGCGTTCGATCCGACTTTCACAACTTTGAACCCGGCCATTGCTGCGCTTGCCGGGTTCGTTCCGTGCGCCGAGTCGGGGACAAGTATCTCGTCCTTTGCAAGCCCCTTCTCTCTGAGATACTTCCTGATCATCAACACGCCCGCGAACTCGCCTTGCGCCCCCGCCGCTGAGGTAAGCGAGAAGGCATGCATCCCGGTAATCTCGGCAAGCATCTGGGAGAGTTCGTAAAAGATGGCAAGGAGGCCTTGAAGCGTTTCATCTGGCTGGAAGGGATGCGCCTCCCTCATCCTTGGTGAGGCTGCTATGTACTCCGACACTTTCGGGTTGTACTTCATTGTACAACTCCCGAGCGGGTAGATCCCCGACTCGACTGAGAAGTTCATCTGCGAGAGCCTATTGAAGTGTCTCAAGACTTGCAGCTCGGAGAGCTCCGGTAGCTTCAGCTCGCCTTCCCTCTCGACTTCCTTGGGGAGCAATCTCTTCCCCTTGCTCCACATTGCAATCACCTTGTCTCGAGGAGGGAGATAACCGACCCTGCCCGGCATGCTCATCTCCGTCAGCAGAGGCTCGTCCCAGTAGGCCTGCCTGAACTTTACCAATCACGTCGCCCTCATGGCCGTCACCAGGCGGTTGATGTCGTCCGAACTATGGACTTCAGTAACGCAATAGAGTCCAGCCTCCCCAACGCCAAAGTCTTTGGAGATTGGGTAACCTGCTAGGACTCCCTTCCTTGCGAGGTTGGTGTAGACATGAGAAGCCTTCTTTCGGCCATAGCCGACCGCGAACTCCTTGAAGAACGGGCCGCTGAACAATGGAGCCTTGCAGCCGGGTATCCTCGATATTCTCTCTGCGGCGTAGTGAGAGTTTTCGACGATCACCTCGCCCAGCCTTCTGAATCCTCGCTTGCCAAGGAGCGACAGGTAAGACGCCACAGCCAGCGCCATGAGCGCTTGATTGGTGCAGATATTCGAAGTTGCTCCCTCCCGTCTAATGTGCTGTTCCCTTGTCTGCAGAACCATCGAGAATGCGCGTTGGTTGGTCTCCTTCACTGTGGTCAGCCCGATCAGGCGCCCCGGCATGCTCCTTGCAATGCTGATGTCCCTGACCCCGAAAATCCCGATGTGCGGACCTCCATAATTCATCGGAATCCCGAGAGGCTGACCCTCGCCAACGACCACGTCTGCACCGTAGGATCCAGGCTCCGCAATAACGGCGAGCGATGTTGGGTCGACGCCGACTATGCAGATTCCGCCCAGTCCGCGTATCTGATTGAACACATCAGCGATTCTCTCCTCTATCACTCCGAAGTAGTTAGGATTCTCAACATAGATTCCAGCGACCTCCTGGTTGAGTTCCGAGTCTAATGGGCTGAGGTCAAGCTCTCCGCTCTCTCGCACGAACTTGACGGTTCTTAGCCTCAGTCCAAGTGGCTCAGTGTAGGTCTTAATCACCGCAAGTCTTTGAGGAGAGATGTTCTCGGCCACGAGAACGGTCTTACGCGTTGTCAATCTTGCAGCCATCCTCACAGCCTCTCCTGCAGCGGACGCCCAATCGTACATGGAGCTGTTGCAAACCTCCATGCCCAGTAGGTCGCACAACATGCTCTGATACTCAAAAAGTGACTGAAGCATCCCCTGACTCACTTCTGGCTGATACGGTGTGTAGCTCGTATAGAATTCCTGCCTGGAGACTATCGAGTCAACAGCGGCAGGTACATAGTGCGGCCAAACTCCGCCACCCAAGAAGCAGAGAGTCTCCGGAGGAGTACGATTTGGTGACAACTTTTCGGAAAGCTCCCTCCTGACGGAGGACTCAGCCTGACCCTCCGGAATCCCCAGCTTCCTCTTGAGGAGGAAGCTAGCTGGAACATCGGAGAACAACTCAGCGACAGAATTCACTCCGACCCTCTTCAGCATCTCGGAAACAATCTGGTCATCTAAATTGGGAAGGAGAGGGTGTGGCTCGGTCAATAATACGCCTTCGCTTCAACAAGCCCACGCAAACGGTTAAAATATGTATGGAATTGGGTGTACGCGGAATTCCTTGAGAATGAATCTTTTACTCTTTGGGCTAGTGATTATCATTTTTGCGACTCCTCTAGTCCCAGCCTACTCTCAGACGAATTCTTCACCAAACATTTCGGTTCTCCACCAGTACCGTGTGAACGGTTATGGTTTTGCGATGCTGAACGAGACCATCATCTATTCGAACAATAGCACCAACCCAGTTCAGCTCCCCACACTCCAGATTGGTCTTCCCGAAAGCATCGTCTCACGAGCAACTGGCTTCGTCAACGAGACGGACAATTTGTTCAGCATTGCAAGTCACAGAGCGAACCAGTCTACAGTCTTTACCATCTCCCCGTCGCAGCCAACCCTCCAATCCGGATCGACGGTTTCGGTTCATCTACAGACGTATCTCAAGGACCTCGTTTCCCACAACGTCACTGCGACCGGACCGCAGACGCTCATTCTGGTCATGACGAGTCCCTCTCTCAGCATTCCTGTGGATTCTCTTAGGACCCTGATTCAGCTACCATCCAGCACTACTCTTAGACCTGGGCCGGCAGATTTCTCAAGTGGCAATGTCAATTCCCTCCCGTTCTACGAAAGGACTCAGAAGGATTTCAGGCCCGCGGTTGCTACAACGCAGACACTTCAGGTTCAGGCTGGTGACCTGAATTCATTCCAGCCGATCGAGGTCCTACGGGTCGCGAGGACACTTACCGCTTCCTCGGACGGTCTTCCCTCAGTGTCTGATCAGATAACTGTGAAGAACATAGGAGACGTGCAGATAAACAGGCTCAAGCTCACCCTACTTCCTGGTGACGTTACGAGGGCCACTGTGTTACCATCGTATCACCCACCACTCATGAACCCGACCGAACTTACTATCGCGAACGGGCTACTCGACCTCACCAAGGCTCCCTTCAAGGAGAA
>JACPTA010000011.1 GCA_016193005.1 Nitrososphaerota archaeon
CCCCCTTCCCCTCTCGTTGAGCTCGACGAGCCTACGCACGGCAGCTAGGTCCCGGCAGAGCACCGGGATTGGCTTGGAGGCCCTGTTCTTGATCTCGAAGAGTCTTCGAACGGCGCGTTCGTTGAAGGGGTCGCACCCAAGACCATAGACGGTGTCCGTCGCGAAGGCGATGACACCCCCTCTCATTACCACCCTTGCGGCAGCTGCAAGGGAGCCGCTTCGGAACGGAAGCGTCTTCGCATCCAAGTGGCCTCGAGTCGTCTCATGCCCCTCAGGCTTTAAGGTTGAGAAATTCACCTCAGACCATCACACGGTTCTGGCCGGGCCGAGATGTCCAGGGAACTTGCGTAGACATCATCTCGCCGCGTTTCCATTCGGGTCAAGGTCCGAGGGAGGTGGAGTGTGAGGGAAGGGCGTCAGCGACACTCGTTCCTTCCCCTGCTACTCGGCAGACGGCAGAATTTTTCTGACAAAGCTTAATAGATTAACCCAAAAGTCGCTGAGCCGGCAAAATGTCTCTCGAAGACGACGAGGCTGAAGAGGGCAACGAGGATGATTTCGAGGACGACGGTTTTGAAGAGGAGTCCGACGAAGAAGAGTTCTAGGTGCGGATAGGCTAGTCTCCAAAACCCCGTCGACAGGGTTCGTTTCAGCGCGTTTTATAGAGCGTCGCTCGCATCCACTGGACTCAAGCGCTGATAATGCCCCGAGGCACACTGATAATCAATTTCAAGAATTATCCCGAGATTCTCGGGAACAAGTCCTTGGAGCTCGCAAGGTCGGCCGAGACGGTAGCAAGGAAGGTTGATGTGGAGATGATAGTAGCCCCGCCCGTCCCATTGTTGCACGCAGTCTCGCGGAAGGTGAGCATCCCAGTCTTCAGCCAGAACGTTGATGACAGAGACCAAGGAAAGAGCACCGGGGCAATCGTCGCCGAGGCAATCAAAGCGAGCGGATGTTCGGGGTCGATATTGAACCACAGCGAGTTCAGGGTACGGCCACTGACAGTCGGAAGGGTACTTGCCAGGATGAGAACGCTTCGGCTCTCGGCCTGCCTGTGCGCGGAGACAGTCCGCGAGATGAGCGGATTTGCAAAGCTCTCTGCTGATTACTTGGCGGTCGAACCTCCCGAACTCATCGGAACAGGGGTGGCGGTCTCAAAGGCGATGCCCGAGATGGTATCGAAGACAGTCTCTGAGGTCAAGAGAAGGGGTTATCGGGGCAAGATTCTCTGCGGAGCGGGAATCGTGAGTGGTGAGGACGTCGCCGCCGCGAGAAGGCATGGAATGATGGGAGTGCTCGTATCCAGCAGCGTCGTAAGGGCGAGAGACTGGAAGGACAAGATCCGCGAGCTGGCTCAACCTTTAGAGTAGCGTAGGCCATGGAGACATTGGATCGGTCAAGCTGCGAAGTCTGTTTCGTATTTTACGAAAACTGTAAATAAACGCCCCAAAGGGCGCCCGCTCATGAGCGAAGCCAAGCCTAACCCTTTCGAGTCTGCGCTCAAGCAACTGGATATCGCAGCTGAGCGTTTGAAGCTTGATCCCGGAATTCACGGAATCCTGAGGCAGCCAAAGAGGATTGTAACCATCTCCGTGCCTGTCAGGATGGACAACGGTCAGACCAAGACATTCACCGGGTTTAGGGTCCAGTACAACGACGCAAGAGGACCCTACAAGGGCGGAATCAGGTACCACCCGAACGTGACGCTTGACGAAGTGAAGGCGTTATCCGCGTGGATGACCTGGAAGTGCAGCGTGGCGGATATTCCATTCGGAGGGGCGAAGGGTGGCATAATCTGTGACCCGAAGAAGATGTCGCAGGGGGAGCTGGAGAGGATGACGAGGAGGTACACGACTGGAATCGCCGACATCATCGGGCCGGACAGGGACGTGCCTGCTCCCGACGTATACACGAACGCGCAGGTGATGGCCTGGATCCTTGACACGTACAGCCAGCTCAAGGGGGTCATGGTCCCTGGTGTCGTGACGGGGAAGCCCATCTCCCTCGGAGGTTCTCTCGGTAGGGACACGGCCACGGGGAGAGGGGCGGCGTTCTGCACCAGAGAGGCCGCCAAGGTGAAGGGGACGACCCTGAAGGGAGCTACCTTCGCCGTCCAAGGTTTCGGCAACGCAGGGGCGAACTACGCCTTGATCCTCGAGGAGATGGGTGCCAAGCTGATAGCCGCGAGCGATTCGAAGGGCGGCGTACTGAACAGGAGAGGACTGGACGCTAAGAAGGTGCTTCAGCACAAGGAAAAATCAGGTTTGGTCGTGGGTTACTCCGGAGCCGAGGAGGTTACGAATGAAGAGCTGCTCGAGACGGAGTGTGAGATACTCTGTCCCGCTGCGCTGGAGAACGCCATAACAAAAGACATAGCAAGGAAGGTGAAGGCGAAGATAGTTACAGAGGCAGCGAACGGGCCGACCACCCCTGAAGCTGACAAGGTGTTGGACCAGAACAAGGTCTTCCTCATTCCAGACATACTCGCAAACTCCGGTGGAGTGATAGTCAGCTATCTGGAGTGGGTCCAGAACCTTGACAGACTCTCGTGGTCGGAAGAGGAGGTGAACAGCAAGCTCGAGAGGAAGATAACCACGGCATTCAAAGGAGTGCATGGTCAGTCGGCAGAGAGCGCGGTCTCGATGAGGACGGCTGCCCTGATGGTAGGCGTGGGGAGAGTCGCCGAGGCGATAAGGACGCTTGGTCTCTGGCCGTGAACTACCTAAGGCTTTAGCCGTAGGCTTCTTGCTTCACTGGAGCGAACTTGCTTATCCTCCTCCGCTGGACAAGTAGAGGCTGCTCCTCCATACGGGCCCGTTCCAGACCCAGTTTCAGTATGTTCCGTGCCGCATTCACGTCTCTGTCGAGGACGAGACTGCAGTTCGGGCACGAATGCGTCCTCTCCTCCAGTCCCTTCGGAACCACCTCCCCACACCCGGAGCATTTCTGCGATGTCCCCCTGGGTTCGACGAGTATCACCCGTCCGCCGCGCCTCTCCGCCTTGTAGGCGGTCAACCGGCGAAGCTGTCCCCAGGAGGCATCCGTTATTGCAGATGCGAGATTGTGGTTCTTCACCATGTTCGGAATATGAAGGTCTTCGAACACTATGGTCGAGTATCCTGACGCCAGATCGGCAGAGACCTTGTGCGCAGTATCATCCCTCTGCCTCCTCACTCTCCTCCAGGCCTTGGCAAGCATAACCTTGGCCTTCTCTCCGTTGTTGGAGCCTTTCTTCTTCCTTGACAGCCTCCGTTGGAGCGTCTTGAGTCTGATGATGGAGCGGTCAAGGTGTCTCGGATTCCCAAACGTTCGTCCATTGCTCAGGGTTGCCAGGTTCACAACACCAAGGTCTACTCCAACTGCCTTGCCCTCCTGTGGTTCGATGGGTTCGGAGGATCCAATCTTAGCTGAGATGCAGGCATACCACTGGTCGATGTCCCTGATCACGGTGCAGGTCTTCGGCGTTCCATCGATGGGCCGGTGCAACTTCATCTTGACTGAGCCGATCTTTGAGAGCCTTAGCGCTTTCCCGATGACCCTGAACCCTCCGAGTTGCGCGTACCTGAAGGAGTTGTACCTGGCCTTGCGCTTGAACCTCGGGCGCTTCGCAAGGCCGGCGAAGAACGCCTGATAGGTTTTGTCCAACCTCAACACGACGTCCTGCAGGACCTGGGAATTGACTGCTCTCAGGTGCTTGCTGTTCTTCTTCAATCCTACGAGGACCCTCTTCTGTTCATAGAACCCGGTGTGGTTCTCCCTCCTGTCAGCGAGCATCCGGTTGTAGAGGAGCCTGCACGTCTCAAGCGTTTCGTTCAACAGGCGTTCCTGCGTCCTTGTGGGATAGAGCCTGAGCCTGTACGTGGTCAGCACTTCTGTTCCTCCACATACGTTCCTGCAGGATAAAAGGGCCACTCTTGTTCGTGGGGACACGAATTCATTCACCCCTAAAGGGACGCAGGGTTTCTTCGTTTCCCAAACCCTTCGTTTTTTTGGCTAAGTGTGGCCACGATAACGTCGGGGCTCCGTCATCGACGCCGAGAGAGCTCTCTTTCGAGTTCTCTGACCAGCGACGTGTTCCCGAGGTACGCCGGACAGGTTTCGGCGAGACTGGAGGGTTCCAGCGAGAGGATATCCATGGCGCCGTCTGAAGCGAGACCCCCTGCCTGCTTAACTATGAAGGCCATCGGAGCCACCTCATACAGGAGACGGAGCTTGCCTCGTGGCCTGTTCTTCAGGGCAGGGTAGGCGAAGATCCCGCCGTACCTGAGAACCTGGTTGAAGTCTCCGACGAAGGTGCCCCCGTATCTCAGCTTCATCCCCCGCCTCTCGAGCGAGCCGACGAAGGTCTCTACGGGGTCTATCCACTCCCGACGCAACCCCCCGAAGCCATATACCCCCGCTTCGTCTGGAAGCCGGATCCTTTCATCGATAAGGACGAACTCCTTCCCGTTCACTCCCTCGACGGCTGCGAACCGGTGCACCCCATCTCCCGCGGAGAACGTGAAGGTGAGCATCGGGCCGTAGGTGACGAAGGCCGCGGCAACCATGCCCTTGCCTGAGCACGGGAGGGGGGAGGAGTAGAAACCGAAGATGCTCCCCAGCGGGTTGTTTGTGGAGATGTTAGAGGAGCCGTCCAGCGGGTCCATGGTCGCATGGAGGCTCCCCGTGCCCGTCTTCGGCCTCTCCAATTCCTCGGAGGCCACCTCTGCGACAATTGAGGTGCCCAGGAGCGAGGTAGCGAAGACATCGTTTGCGAACACATCGATCTTCGTCTGTTCCTCCCCGAATGGATTGAGTCTGCCCGCCTTCCCCATTGCAAAAGGCAGATGCTTGGAGACGTTGAAGGCTGCCTCGGCTATCGCAGTCAACGGTTTGGCCAGCTGGTCCGAGACGCTTTCACTGAAGAACTCGCTGAGGTTCGTCAAAAGAAAAAATCGCTCTTCACCCTTAAATAGATAGTTCAATGGATAAAGGCATTACGCGTGATTTTGATGGGCAGACAGACGAAAGATCTGATGGAGCCGTTCCTGAAGGCCGGAAAGGGCATGCTGCTCGCATACGACCAGGGGCTCGAGCACGGCCCGTCGACGGATTTTGACACGAGGAACGTTGACCCATCGTACGTCGTCGAGATTGCGAGCAAAGCAGGGTTCAATGGGATTGTGCTCCAGAAAGGATTGGCGGAGAAGTATTATGACGGGAAGGTTCCCCTAATCGTCAAGGTCAACGGGAAGACGAACGTGCCGAAGGGCGAGCCAATCTCGAAACAGGTCTGCTCCGTCGAGTACGCAGTCTCGCTCCAGGCAAGGGCCGTCGGGTACACGATCTATCTGGGCAGCGCGCACGAGGCAGAGATGCTGGCCGAGTTCGGCCGGATTCAGGAACAGGCCCACGAGCGGAACATCGCTGCGATAGCCTGGGTCTACCCGAGGGGGTCGGCTGTGGCCAACGACACATCGAAGGAGGTGGTGTCGTACGCGGCGAGGGCGGCGCTTGAGCTTGGTGCGGACGCGGCGAAGATAAAGTACACGGGAGACAGCGAGAGCTTCTCTTGGGCCGTGAAATCGGCAGGCAAGACGAAGGTCTTCATGTCGGGCGGTCCGAAGGCACCGACGGAGGCGGCGTTCCTTGCGCAGGTGCGCGGGGCGGTGGACGCGGGCGCTACCGGACTCGCCGTAGGGAGGAACGTCTGGCAGCACAGAGACCCCCTCCTCATGTCAAACTCGCTCAGGCAGATCATATTCGAGAACAAGCCGGTGCAGTCGGTGCTGGCCAGCCTGACGGTCTAGGGGCGAGAGTTTCAGGAACAATTTTTGGTCAACCAAGCCGAGTGAGCGTCAAGGCAGCATCTGAGAATTCCAAGCGAGTAGGGCATGAAGATCTTCATTATCGACATAGACGGAACGATCTGCGAGAACGTCAGGAACGAAGAGGGCAAGGAGAGGATGAAGCATGCGAAGCCGATCCTCTCCTCTATGGAGAAGATCAACCATCTCTACCGGGCCGGCCACTACATCTGTTTCTTCACCGCAAGGAGGGACGAGCATGAACAGGTCACGCGGGCGTGGCTGAGGAAGCACGGGGTGAAGTATCACCAGCTCATCCTCAACAAGCCCAGGAAGCTCCCCCCGTATGTCGAGTATCACTTTGTAGATGACTCCAAGGTGAAGGCGACGACATTCAAGGGTAAGTTCACAGAGTTCGTCAAAAGGAAGGTGGACATCGAGGTCTTCGAGGAATAACGGGAATTCTGGCGTCCGTGCCCGATTAGGTCTCGGAATCGGCATTCAAGGCTCGGATTGATCGTGGTGGCGAGTTTGATCCCAACGATATCCCACTCGCAAACTGGATGTCCATCTGTCAATCCTTGGACGGTCGGGCCGATATGACCAACCTCTGAATGCCACTGAATTTCTGCTTGACCGAACGGTCTATGTTGCTCTTTATCTTGTCCAGCTGACCAACCGTAATCGAAGGGTCCACCTCTATGTGTATTTCACCCTGCACGTAAGGACCCGTAGCCCTTAGCAGGACGTCCTTCACCTTTACACCTTGCTCGGCCCCGACAATCTTGACAATCTCATTCACGAGCTCTGGATTGTGATAGGCATCTACCAGGACGAGAAACGTCTGCTTGATCACGACATAGCAGACGACGAAGATGAAGAGTGCCACGGCCATACCGCCTATCGCGTCCATAAAGTGAAAGCCGAGCGAAGACGCCAGGACGGTAAAGAAGACGAGAAAGGAGGCCGAGCCGTCCTTGATGGCATTGTTCGCGTCGAGTTTGAGCGATGACAAGTTGTACTTTCCTGCTATCTTCCTCATTTGAACGGCTCTGTACATGGAGATGCTCCCTGCCGCCAAGAGAACAACCAAAGCTAGCGCCGGGAGCGTCAGCGGCTTGGGATCGAGGAATGCGAGGTATGACCGATATAAGACAGCGGCGCCGACTCCCAGCAGCCCTATCCCAGCCACGAACCCGACGAGGCTTTCGATCTTGTAGTATCCGAAATGAAACCTGTCGTCCGCCGCCTTCCGAGATGCCCTAAGACCAATCCAGACCAGCAAGGAGACGAAGGCATCTGACATGGAATCTATTCCATCGGCGCTGAGGCCGACGCTGCCGGGTGATTAGCTCGACAACACCCAGTCCTGCGAGTGTCCAAGAAGACAGCTTGGCTAGTCTCTCTCCCTCTAGATACCCCTTGGATGTTTCGGTCATGCTGTCGCTCTAGCAATTGGCCTGTTTGGTTGTGCTCATAAGTGTCTGTCGTTTGTTCGATGCAGGCAAGTATCACTTTCCACTAACTGCAAGTATCAAAGTCTATGATGGAGACGATGGGGAATCACGTCGACGCCCTCATCAAACTCGATTTAGCCAATAACTTCTGTGACCGTCGCTCAGCTGTCAGGTTGCAACTTCAGCGCGCCTCACCTCGATCGTTCCCAATAGCTTTCCGATTATGCTGTCGTGGTCTTGCCCTTCGATGATTATCATCCCGTACGAAGAGGCAGATTTCTTCATATCTTCAGAGGCAGCTGGGACGGCTATCAGAATGGCGAGGTTCGGACCTGTGTCGAGGA
>JACPTA010000012.1 GCA_016193005.1 Nitrososphaerota archaeon
GAATCAAGAGGCGGTGTAGCTATACTAGAGTATACTTTCCAGAATTACTTTTCATGTAGCTGGAGCAGTGAACAAGTGTCATCCAACGTACCGAGCCTCTCGCTCAAATACGATCCCGCATGGTTTAATTCGCCCCCATCCGCTCACAAAATCATGGGCATGCTTGCCTTGGGAGAGTCAGCACCAAGTTTCGAGAATCTTCTCGGTGCAGATGGCAAACGCTATTCCCTGGCTTCCTTTGACGACAAGCCTGTCTTAGCAATCATGTTCTCGTGCAACCACTGCCCATACGTCATGGCCTATGAGGACCGGATGGTAGCGACGCAGAGGGATTACGCCGACAAGGGCGTTCAACTCGTCGCGATAAATTCGAACGATGACAAGTCCTACCCAGAGGATAGCTACCCAAGGATGGTTGTGAGAGCACGCGAGAAGAGATTCAACTTTCCATACCTTCGAGACGCCGATCAGAGCATCGTTGACCGTTACGGCGCCGTTTGCACCCCACATGTGTTTGTATTCGACAAGCAGAGGAGACTTCGTTACAGAGGCAGGATAGATGACTCGAAGGACGCTTCGCGTGTCATCAGTCACGATTTGAGGAACGCCCTCGATGATATCACGGCTGGAAGATCGGTGAGGGTTCCGGATACAAGACCTTTCGGCTGCAGCATAAAGTGGAGTGCAACCTGATTCCAGGTCGAGGTCTGGGAAGATTTCCGTCGTCATGCTGGCGAATGCCTAGTCGCCAGCATTCTTTTCCTTCTCGGGCTTTTCTATGAATTCCTGAATTTCGCGTGCGGATTGAGCAGTTCCCGCGCGGATATTCTTTGAAGCCGCAATCACCGTTTCTGCCTTGTGCACATCCATCGCGAGCAGTTCCAAGTTAACCGAAAGAGCCCACGACTTGAGGATAATCACCTGTTGCGCGAAATCAGCGTTGGCTTTTTGGAGGCGGTCCATTGGCTTGTAGAAGAAGAGCGCTAGCCAGTCAGCCACCCCAAGGGATCCGAGGCCCAGTACTTCGGGCGTCTTCTGCTGGAACAACGCGAAGAGTATGAAGGAACTTGCGACGAGTACTAACCCTAACAAGAAAGTTATCCAAGTCATGTACACCAGGTCTCTGAATGTCTTGGTGGCCTTGATTTGTAGTTGGCTGGTCTGCTTTTCCGTAATCTCTTGCACCGCTTCCTGAAGCTTCTTCAGCCGATCGATTGTTTCCTTGTTGGCCTGTTTCTGTTCGTCAGTCGTCATTTTGGTGCCGTCAGTCAATCTTCCTCACTCAGCGGATCCTTCCGTCTTCGATACAATTCAGGATTGAGTCATGGCTCTCATTATTAGTCTTATGCTTGCGAAACATTTGAAATGGATGGGTGAGCACTTGTAGCCCAACGCATTGGATGAGTACACTCGTCCCCGACGGACGTCGCGAATAGACCCTATGTGCGACAAAAAACGTTGAGGCAGATGAACCGTTCATTATTAGAGAAACGAGGAGAAGCTTACATCTCGGATAGTTTCTTTAAGAGCTCCTTTCGTTCTTCCAAGATTTCCTCTATGACCTTGCGCTTCCGCTCTTCCATATCCAGCTCTTCATGCTTGACCTTCGCCATTCTCATACACGTTTTGCCAATCAAGGTTCCTTTTTAACCTTAGTTTTCAGCCAAGATGTTACGGCCGTTCGATTTAGCTTTCCTTGGGCCACACGAAACACGAAGGCAAAGACCTCTTCATTAGTTGCCTTAAGATGGATTCTGTTGAGCCGCAAGAGAGTCTCTGCAACCGCAATCGCGGTCCTCTTATTCCCGTCCAGAAACGGATGCTCTTGAGCGACTATTGTAAGGAGAATCGCGGCTTCTTCGATTATGTCCCTCCTGCCCGCCGCTTTGTGAACCGCGTAATCTAGTTCCCTCGTTCAGGACCCCACTCGTGCCTCCGAAACGATCAATCATTTCTATGTATAGAGATTATGTCACTTTTAGTCAGATGAAATCTTTCCAAACATTAATTGAGCCAGTACGACTGTAATAAGCGCAACGTTGTGCCGAGGGCTTTCTGGCGATTCGTTCAGCCAGTCCGTTACAAATAGCCCAACCAATTGAATGAGCACATCCGTTACCGACGGACATCACAAAAGATCCTAGGCATATCAAAGATCAGCTGCGATGGAATCTAACACGATGGCTATACGATTCCCATGTAGAGCGAGAGTTTCTCTTCTATGTCCTGCGGGAGATCTCCAGTCCTGGATAGGTCGGAGGCAATCTTCTTGACATACTCCTGCCCGAACCTTTGCTCAACAAAGAGGAGAAAGTGCGCGGTCGCCTGATAGCCCGACTTTGGGTCTCCTCTCGTCGGAGTGCTCCACGGAGTTGTGTATCCAAGCTTGTCTCTGCCATAATCAGCCGTTCCTTCGATCATCCACCAGTTTGAGCCATCCATTCTGGGGCAATGCATCACAACGTGCACGAGTTCATGAACAATCGCCCCATCATCATTGGGATGATCCTGAAACCACTTCGGGCTGACTGTAACTGTGCTGCCCGAGGTTGCCGCTGGGACGTTCATGCTTCCCTCATCTATCTTGAAGAGAGCTTGGCCTGTATAATTGAGTCCCAGAAGCGCATTGATTCTGGGTATCGAGCTGTTCGCTATCGACGAGCATCTCTCCAGGAGGGGGTTCCGGACAGTTGAGCGAGGTCTTGAGAGCAGGTTTCTGAAGAAATCTAATAATACGCCGAAAGGACCTCGACTCATCCTACTCAACTCAGCCTACCTGCGGCGACTTAACTATTTCTACGGGAAGACAAGTCAGATTCTTGTAAATGACTTTGGTCTCCGTCCTTCCCTTACTATGCGGCTCAATCTCAGGAAAAAAGTCGACGCGTTCAGACCATCCGCTACCTATCTCCCGACGCATTGGATGGGTGCATCCATCCATGATGGATGTCGCAAGAGACCCTATGTGTGGTAGAAACCATTTTTCAAGCATTAAATGAATGGTAGATAAACTGCGGAACAATGTCCGTGGCAGCCAAGAGAGTCGCTGTCATTCTCGCGTTCTCCGTCGCAGCAGTAAGCATGATTCTGTGGTTTAGTTCTGGCGGGTCACAGTCTCCAACGGTTTGCGATGGTTCCGCGCGATGTTTCGAGGGCGAGATTACTGACGTTTATGATGGAGATACGGTATACGTCGCGGGAAGCGCGATACGACTAGCCCTAACCAGTGCTCCGGAACTGGATGAGCCCCATGGTCTTGAGGCAAAGGAGTTTGCGAAAAAAGTCTGTCCAATTGGCTCGCTCGCCACCGTCGACGAGGATGACGGACAGACTCAAGGTAGCTTCGGTAGAATCGTGGCGGTAGTCTATTGTTCCGGAGTGAATCTGAACGCGAAGATTCTTGAAGCTAATCTGGCCAGCATTGACACGCGCTTCTGTGATGTAAGTGAATTCGCTAACGAAACTTGGGCACAATCATACGGATGCTAGCAAGGCGAGGTGCTTAGAACGATCAAGCTTCAGGCGTCCGAGGAATCGATTGTGTCGTGTGGCGTATTCCTCGAATCCTAGGAGCCGCAAGTGGCGGAGGTCCAGTCGATCAATCATCGACTGATGAGAATGTCGCGAAGATGTCTGTCACACCCTCCAAGGCTTAAATCGATTCGTCATTCGCGCACCTCGAGTGCACCTCCGCAACTATCTCCCCATCATGACGCTCTTCTTCGTCTCCTACACCGCCAGAGGCATCTCCACTCCGGTGATTCCGCTCTACTTGATCTCGCTCCACCTCTCCATCGTCATCATCGGCGTCACCTTCGCTGTCTATGGGCTGAGCATCCTCCTCTTCGAGATACTCTGGGGGTACGTGCTCGACAGAATCGGCGCGACCAAGACCATATCTCTGGTGACGGTGGTCACAGTCATCCCGTTCCTGCTCTTTCCTCTGGCTGGGACGGCCGAGACAGCCATCGCGGTCCAGTTGCTCTACGGCATCTCCGCGCCAGCGAGGACAGTTGTCGCGAGAGCCCTCATCGTCGAGGAGTCGAGCGTCTCGGAGTGGGGAGGAGGGTTCGGGCTGGTCGGGGCGATTCTCTCAATAGCTTTCTTTGTCGGCTCCCTCATCGGAGGAGGTCTCGCATCTTCATTTGGACTGACGAACAGTTTCTACTTCTGCGCCGCCCTCACCCTCGCCTCCTATGTCTTCTACAAGGCGATAAAGCGAACAGCCTCATTCCCCACCGAGAAGATGCTCGACCCGGCAGTTCGAGTTACTTCCGGCGGGGACTCCCTCGACCGGTTCAGCCTATCACTGCTGGGAGCTGTGACTGTGCCGATCTTCATGGCTCAGGCCTTCTACACAAGCATAATGCCGATCGCAGTAACGACTCTGCCCGAGATCTCTGGCACGGCGGTTGAAGCTGCCGTCATGATCGCGCTCCTCTACCTCTCACTGGCAATCTTCCAGCCGCTCATCGGCTCGCTCGGAGCGGGAAGAGCAAAGTTGCTCATCACCGTTGGGCTGGCGGCGAACATGCTCGTCTTCCTGCTGCTACCGCGCGCAAACAGCATCGTAGAGATAGGCGCGCTAGCGTTCTTGGACGGGGTCTGCTTCAGCATCGTGAGCCCCCTTTCGCTCTCGCTGCTCATGCTCCGGACTCCGAAGAGACGCGTCGGCGCCGCAATGGGGATTTACGGCGCTGCGGAAGACGTCGGCCTCATCCTCGGCCCATTGCTAGGAGGAGTCGCTTGGGCCCAATTTGGAATAGAGGGAGCTTATCTGTTGCTTGCATCCTCATTCGCCGCCATGATTGCTGTCTTCACTTACTTGCAGAGACGTCTCTGATCTTCTCTGTGAGAGGAGACCATGAGCGCAAACGCGCTCATCTAATCCAAGTGAGCTCGCGGGAAGGCCATTCGAATCATGAAGTACGGCGGAGTCCGCCAGCCGTCCCCGGGCATTGGATGAGTACGCTGGTTCCCGACTGACGTCGCAAAAAACCCTAACACGGTCAGGCAGCTGTGAAAGAAATTCGCAAGTCTTTATAATCCATCGTGTGATACATCTTAGCATGGAATCGAAGATACAAACTCCCCAAGAGAAAATCTTGGAACTCCTAGAGCAGGGCCCAGTTACCCCTGATGAAGTGGCGCAAAAGCTCGGAACAGCTTGGGCGACCGCTCAGGGTCATCTGCTCAGGCTCGTCGTCGCCGGGAAGGTGATGGCGGTAAGAAAGGGCAGGGTTAACATCTACCTTCTGAAGTTCCCATCGAGCGTAGGTCCCAAGATACCTCCGTGGGCCAAGGCCAGGAACCTCAAGGATCTGTCGGAGGAGCTCGAACACTATTTCCCGAGTGACGTTTCCGCCGCCGAAATGATTGAACTGGAGCGCAGACGGTCTTGAAGGTGGGCCTCGATGCGAGTGTTCTGGTTGCCTCGGTTAAGCGAACAGGTGAAAAGCACCATGAGGACGCACTCACGCTAGCAAAGAAAATGGGTACCGGAGAGCACGAGGGCGTATGCTCTGCCCTGCTTCTCATAGAGATAACCGGTGCCCTTGCCTCGTCCACCACGATGCCGGTTGAGAAGATATACGACGTGGAACTATCCCTAATCAAGGGATTTCGTGTCAACATGAGACCTTTCGAGTTGTACGCGGACAGGACGGTAGACCTCATGCTCGAGTTCCGTGACCTGAAGAGTAAATTCGGAATCGGTTCAGCCGACTTTCATTATCTGGCCGCAGCGTCCGGTGAAGGGTGCGACCTTTTCGTTACCACCGATGAAAAGCATTTGCTGAAGCGGGAGTGCAGAGAAAGGTTCTCCAAATACATTCCCATACACACACCCTCCGAAGCGTTAAGGTCTCTAAGCTCATAGAGGCGACGCAATCATTTCGTCAAGCCAGCTTCCAGCCAGCGCGTAGCCTTTCACCCAATGCATTGGATTAATCGGTTCGGACTTGAATCCTCCTTGGCGACATGGAATCGTGGTGACTATAAACAAGGGTGAATGTCATTAACGGTGCTTAGCTAATGAAACAGCGCAAGACATTCACGGCAACTCTGAGAAGGAAGAGGTCGTCTGATATACCAGTTTCTTCCCATGGCACCCAGCGGAAACCTCTACGATTGAAGCTGTTTTACGTCAGCGGAGTGAGGCATTCTGCCGTGGTTCTCGCAAGTAGCTCACAGGAAGCCGTGAAGCTAGCGGTAGGTGTCTCACGGGCAGCGAAGTCGGATCCGTATGTATTGTACGGATCAGTTGGAGATTGGGAAGTTCCAGAGGCGCACGAACTTAAGTTGCCTAGCGGCTGTCAACTCGTGACGAGAAGCGTTAACGCGTACAAGAGAGCTCCTGAATTCAAAGCATAAATAGAAGTAAGATACATCTTACACACGGTGCTTCAATGAGCCTAGAGTTCACGAGACTTTCAGAAAAGGGTCAGGTAGTCATCCCCAACGCGATGAGGAAGAAGATGAAGCCTCGATGTATCTGAAGAGAGGCTCAGGCTGAAGCAACTGCTACTTAAGGCCAGGGAGAAAGCAGAGAAGATCGGTTTTAGCCAGACGGAGATCGAAAAGCTCCTCGAATCCTCCAGAACGGTCGTCGCATGAGGATAACGCTTGATACAAATGTTCTTGTCTCGGCTTTCATCTCCAAGGCTGGCCAGTCTGCTGCGGTTCTTGACGCGATTCTAACATTCCCCGAAATAGAGCTGGTATTATCCGACCAGATTCTCGGAGAGCTTAGGGACGTTCTTCTAAGGAGAGAGGTTAGAGCAAGATTTGGGTATTCAGTGAGCGACACAGACGCATTCGTGAATGCACTTCGTGAGGTTTGCTAGTCCGAGTGAAGTCAGACTTCAAGGTAGTGGCTGATGATCCAAAAGATAACATTATCATCAATACGGCATATGATGGCGGTGCCGATTACATAGTCTCCGGAGACAGACACCTTGAGGCGGTCAAGCGATTCAGAGGCATAAGGATCGTGAGCCCAAAAAGCATGCTAAACATACTGAGACGTAGGTTCGGCGAATTCATCATTCCGGGCACTTAACTTCCTTCGGCCCGTCCGCTACCTATGGCCCAACGCATTGGATGAGTACATCCGTCCCCGACGGACGTCGCGAATGACCCTATGTATGGCGAAGATTTTCTTACGTATACTAATCAAATCTCCGCCGCAGAATCCTTCCTAACACTACGCAACCTCACCGTGGTGTAGTACTCTCCTGCTCCAAGTAGGACGAGGAAGACGCTTACCCCAAAAAGTGGGAGATGGTTGACTGTTTCGCCGAAGAGCTTCACCGCAGAGATTAGTAGTCCAATATAGACCAGAGATGTCAGCCTCACGAATAACCCAAGTACTAGGTGGAAACCCAAATAGATCTCGAAGAAGCCGAATAGGAATACGAAGAGTTCCAATTCAGGGTAATATGGAACTCCAAACTTTACGATTGCCGCGGCGGTCAGCTGAGGTTGAAGAAGCTTCTCCGTCAAGCCCAACCATATCAGGTTTAGACCAAGTAGAGTTCTGAGAATTGTGTGAATTGGGACGTCCTTGATAGAAGGGATAACGGGGAAGGACCTAACTCTTCCTAAGATTTTGTCAACGGAGAAATGTCCTCCTCCCATGACGAACAGGTAGACGGCAATCCCAAGCAGATAGAGTTGGTCAAGTCCAAAAATTCCAAACGGCACAAAGGTGTAGAAGAAGAGAACGGAAAATAGTAACGTCCCTGCGCGCGTGAAGGCTCCTATGAGTATGGATACCCCAGAGATTATCTCCAAGATTGAGACAGGCGAGAGGCTGCCCACTTGGATTCCGAGCTGCGGAGCAAAGTATGTACCAGTGAGGCCAGAAGATAGCAGAAAGGCACCAGTCGTGATTCTCATTACAGGATGGCCCAGGTTGCTCCATCTCCTCAGAAATGAAGAGATTCCTTTGGCCAAGTCGTGATCCTGCAATACCAGACCCAAGAATTGAACCGCCACGAGAGAGGCGAAAAGAAGAAAGAATTCAGGGGCTAGAACATTCATCTCGGTCGACAGAGGATTACTCTGGAGTGCTCGCTTACGCTCATCCGGTGTTAGAACATAGTTCACGTGCCCCAGCGAAGGTGAACCGAAGAGTATTGTGAAAGCAAGAAACAGGAAGGAGATAGTCAAAAAACGTGCTGTAATATGACCCAGAAGACGCATCTCCTAACAGACCACAAGATATGCCTTGACCTAATAAATGAAAGTCTAGGTGGGATCGTAATCGGGGACGGTCATTCCTTAGATGAGTTCGTTCTCGACGGACGCCGCGAAAGACCCTAGCGGGGCAAAAGTTCCCTTCGGAAATCTGCAATAATACTATGCCCTGAGTCGCTGAGCCATAGAGAGCTCGTGCCCGTCAGGATCCTTGACGTGGAAGAATCTCTCTCCCCAAGGAGCGTCCTTCGGCAAGGGAGGCTCGTAACCACTCAACTTCAAGTGCTCGTGCATCTTATCAACATCGTCGCAGTAAAATATTATCCTCCCCCACTTACCATCGAGATGAGTGGATAACTCTAGGTTGAGAAAGGTCCCATTAACATCAAAGGAACAAAAACCTACCTCCGCATTGCCATAGACGAGCTTCATTCCCAGTACCTTCTGGTAGAAGTGGAGGGATCTGGGCATGGAAGTAACTCGAAGCGTGATTCCGCTAACGCTCACTATCTTTGGCATTGGACAAGTGATCATAATCCGACGATTTAACGGTAAACTCTCCCGCCTCATTTCATGAGCTGAGCCTTGTTGAGAGTTCCGACCAGAATCTTTCCCTCCCGAGCTACGTAATCTGGAACGCCAATTCCCACAGCAACCATCACATTCATATTCGCGGCGTGGGGGGAGAAGAAATCTGTCACAGCATCGTCATAAAACGTTGAGCCAGAAGCCCCGAGCCTTTGGGCATAGGCGCTGAGGTAAATCTTCCCCAAGACAACGCCCGCTTCGAATTGCGCGGCCCTGTAACCTCTGTTGCCGAGATGCTTGAGGATGGTCTGCAGATCCGCCATCAAAAAGAGTACCACACTGGCATCCGAGAAGAGAGGCTGCTCCAGACAGAGGTACCCGCTCAATCTGCGAAAGCTTCCAGCTTTGAGCTGTACGAGAGTGCCTGCATCGCGAATGTAAGAGTAGGCGCCCGGCGGGAGACCATCCACAGAGTTCGCTATCAGGTAGGTCTCAATTAGAGTCACACCAGGTCGGAGGAAGTCAAACGGTACCCCCCGGCTGGAGCTGTAGAGAATCGCAGACAGAGCGGAGAAGCTGATCGATTTCGTTGCGAAGCGTCGAGTTGAACCGCGCCGGAGGATCACCTCTTCCAGAGTGTCTTTCACCCCGTCGACATCGGAAAGCTGCAGAGGATAGTGTGAACCTCCACTGCTATTCGTCTTCCCGTGGTAGGCGAGGCCAGCCTTAATCCAGTCGGAGGCTCCTCTTTCGTCCAAGGAAGAAGAAGCATGAACTCTCCACACCTCAGGATACTGCACCTCTTTCGCCGAGAGGGGAACTGTCTCAAGGTTGAGTTGCGACCGTGATCTTGTTTGCTCCCGCGGTGGAGCAACGAGACCTGCACCGATGGGAGCAAGAGCCACAGTCGCTTCCTTCCCCTCCTCGAGACCGAGGAGAAGATTGACCCTGGCATCGTCAAAGCTCATGACCAGTTTCGAGGAGAGGCCCGCAGAAACAGCGGTCGCGAGAAGGTTTGCGGCCATGACGCCGGAATCCCAGAACCAGTGTCGGTAAGAGCGCGCCTGGTACTTCCAAGCGTTCCTCCAGGCCAGGGATGTCATAGCGATTGTCACGGGAGAAGTCGCTATCTCCTGATTGCGACCCGATGCCAGACTGAGCTCGGTACGATAGTCGCCCTTTCGGAGTTCTGTGAGAGAGAAGTCTCCCGGACCGAAGTGATAGATCCCTGCCCCAAGTCCCTCGATACCTTGGCAGACGATGTAAAGCTCGATGGGGTAGAGCGCACCCGTCGCAGGAGCAGCCCTCATGTAGTAGGCACCGCCAGGGAATTCCATTTCCCTGGTTATGCCGCCTGTGAAGAAGAGCAGCTCTGCCAGAGTTTCAATATTGATGGCGGTCGCTCGATCTGGTGGTCCGACGCCGCCCACTGAGGCCAAGGCGCCGAGGCGAGGGCGAGGGAAATCGTGGGGAAGAGGTATCGAGGATATCTTGGTATAGACCTTGAAGGCTCTTGGCTTATTGGTCCAGTCGAGGTGGTGGTGAGAGGTGCGTATGCTCACTTCTGAGTGTTTCGTACTTTCATGATAGCGAAGCGCTTCATCGATGTCTGAATTGGGCAGAATCTTGTTTTGCGCCCAAGTTCCTAATTAAGAATGTCTCTCAATGATTTGTTCGTACGCTTCAGTTTCGGAAGGTCATCGCGAAGATATCCTGGCAAAAGGCTCGGCGGAAACTACAATAAACTCATTTCGGCATCAATTCCAGATGCAGCTCGCCGATTCCGTGGAGATTACGACTCTCGTCGACGACTACGTGAACGGATTCCTCTCTAGCTCTGAAGGCATAAGCAGGGCGAGGCTAGATACTGTCTGCTTTCCGATGCGACCCGGAGAGCCAATGCTCGCAGAGTTCGGATGGTCGTCGCTCGTCAAGATCAGGAAGGGAGGACACACCTATCCAATCCTCTTCGATACGGGGCTGGGCAAGAACGCGCTCCTTCACAATGCAAGGGCACTGACGATCGACCTGAAGGCCGTTGAGGCAGTAATCATCTCTCACGGCCACCCCGACCACACTGCCGCCAGCCTTGAGACGGTCTCGGCAATCAACAGGGATGAACTTCCGATAATCATGCACCCGAAGGCCCTGACCAAGAGGGCATTCCTCTTTCCGAACGGTGAGAGAATCGACTTTCCTTTTTATCTTGACGAAAGGAAACTGCACGATTCAGGCGGGAAGCTGGAGTGGAACGAGAAGCCAACTCCCCTCGCATCGGAATCAGTCTACGTTACAGGAGAGATTCCCAGAGTCACGAGCTTCGAGAAGGGCATGCCTGCGAACATGCATTACTCAATCGTCAACGGAGAGCTGGTGCACGACCCGCTGGTACTAGACGACCAGGGACTCGTGATCAACGTGAAAGACAAGGGGCTGGTGGTCATCTCCGGCTGCGCTCATGCCGGCATAGTTAACACACTCGAGTACGCAAAGCGAATCTCCGGGGTCAGCAGGATTCACGCGGTGGTCGGAGGCTTCCACCTGACCGGCAAATTCTACCAACCGATAATTGACGACACAGTCAACTCCATCAGGCAGATGGCCCCGAAGGTCGTGATACCGTCGCACTGTACCGGATTGAGGGCGCTCGTGAAAATCGCTAACGCTTTCCCCGATGCCTTCGTGGAGAACAGTGTCGGCAGCACCTTCAGTTTCTAGCGAGTCCAGTACAGCTCGTCAGCTTAATACATCCAAAGTATTCGAAGATCTAACTCGTCCCCGACGGACGTCGCAAAACTACAGTCGACGGTCTCAGTGGGATCGCTAGAATTCGAGATGATAGGCTGGAGCATCGCGAAGATTGTGATATTCGTCGCAGGTACGCTAGCAGTTGGAAGTTTGATTGTGCCAAGGTTGATCGACAAGGTTGCAGAGATAGACCGCGCCGAAGTGCTCATACTGAGCGCCGTCGGTTTGTGCTTCGGCCTCGCTATAGTGGGAAATCGGTTGGGATTCTCGGTAGCTATCGGGGCTTTCCTGATGGGAGTTCTAGTTGCAAATGCAAGAGCGGTGGAGAAGGTGGCTCACCTGACATCCCCTCTCAGGGATATGTTTGGAGCTATCTTTTTTGTGTCTGTCGGTGCCCTCATCGACCTGAGCCAGTTCAGAGTGTTTCTGCTCCCAGCGCTGATAATCACGCTGGCCATGCTCGCCGGAAAGGTCATCGGCTGTAGTTTGGGAACGAGAATAATGGGGTACGACGCCTCAACGTCGCTCAAAGTAGGTCTCGGCATGGCTCAGATTGGAGAGTTCGCGTTCATAGTCGTGAGGAGTGGCCAAGCTGCGAACGCAGTAAGTTCATTCCTGTATCCAACAATAGGTGTGGCCGTGGCCATAACAGCATTCCTCACACCATACATGATCAAGCTGAGCTACAAGATTCGCTAAAACATGAACCATTAGCCCTCCCATCGAGAGGCTGTCCAGAACAGAGTGCCAAGCTGATTCAATCTCTCCCGGACACAGCGGCAAACTTCTCTCGCATCTTCAGCTCAAGTGATCTAGACCCATCCGAGCCGTCGGAAGTACCAAGTCATTAAGGATGCAGGAACCATCATGGCCAGGACATGGCCAGGAGGAGGATAAGAAAACTTGTGTACGAACCAAGGAAGCTCAAAGATTCTGAAAAAATACCACCGGGCAATGGAATGTTCATTCCGTAGATGGTTCCTATAGTTGTGAATGGGATGGTAATGGTAAAGACTATGGTAAGGACTGCAAGAACCTTATTTGTTTTTTCTGTGCTGAGAGTATAATCCGTGTCCATGTAGATCTCTATCGTCTCCTTAGCCTCCTCCAATACCTCCCATTCTTTTTCGATGTGATCTTTGACATCGGCTAGATATATCGAGAGGCCCCGCACGCCAAATTTCTGTGTTCTTGTTCCCAGCTCAACTATAAACCGCCTTAGTGGTGAGACAATTCGCCTCAGGTCCGCTATTTCGCGCCTAAGCCTGCTGATTTCGCCTGCCGCGGACACTCTCGCGTCGAAG
>JACPTA010000014.1 GCA_016193005.1 Nitrososphaerota archaeon
CCCTAACCTTCAGTACTTCCTACACTGACAGCTACGGCCTTAGCAAGACCACCACTCAAATGCTCGGCCTCTACGCAATCAGTGTGCCCGTACCCACTCTAGAGTTCCAGGCATCACAAGTCTCGCTCGTTCCGGGAAAAGCCAATGCAGTCACGATAACGTTGAGCAACCTAGGCCCTGGAAGTGTGACAAGAGTCTTCACCACGGTATCTACACCAGCCCAATTTAGCATCCTGAACCAATTTCCAATGGTGCCCCGCCTGAGCGCGAATTCAAGCGCCGATGTCACACTCAGTGTCTACGCGCCCCTCTCGACCGCAGGCTCTTCGCTTACGCTCGCCTTCAGCGCCAGTTACATCGATTCAAACGGGAACACCAGAACAACAACCCAAACTGTTGGTCTGTCTGTCACTAGCCTCGCGAAAATCGCGTCCAATACTGCTCTATCGGTCATCACGGAAAACAATTCCCTCACTGCAGGCGAGAGGTCGCCAGTCTCTTTTCTCGTCAAGAATACTGGGACCCTGCCCATCGCTTCACCCATCCTCGCACTCTCAGTCTCGAAGCCACTGGTGGTTACCGGTAACTCCACGTATTCGTTCCCCGGTCTTATCTTGAACCCTGGGCAGAGTGTAAAATTCCACGCAACCATCGTCAGCGGGCTGGACACGTCGGGTGGCTTCTACTCAGGGTCACTCACTGTGATTTACCTTGACCAGTCTGACACCACCCGAAATCAGACAGTATCCGTTGGCTTCGTACTCGTTCAGCCGGTAACCCAAGTCTCGGTGGAGGCGTTAGCTATTGACATTTCGGTAGGGCAAACGTCAAGTGTTTCGTTCCTAATCAGTAATACTGGAACTGCTCCGATCTACTCACCAGCCTTCTCGCTGACAGTCCCGCAACCCCTAGCCGTAACCTCAAATTCGACGTACTCACGGAGCGGACTAACAATCAACCCGGGGCAGAGCGTGAAGTTCAACGCCAATATCACGAATGGACCGAAGACACCCGAGGGAGCGTATGTCTGTACGCTCACAGTGAGCTACTCGGACAAATTTGGCAATACCCACAGTTCGAGCTTTTCCATGGGGATTGTAGCCTTTGGGAGAATACAATTTGTGATACAGGACGAACAGATCGTTCAAAATGCGAATGGCGTCGAGATTAGTGGAACCCTCCTCAACCAAGGCACAGCACCGGCATTCTATGCGCAGATAACAGCAAACGTGACTGGGCCTTCAAATCTGGGTTCTGGAACGTCGTACGTCGGGGAGGTTGACGTGAACACTCCGCTCCCTTTCAGCATCACGGTAGCTCATTCGCCAATCGAATCCGACACGGCTGCGAGAGTCACTCTCTCCACGACATACCAAAACGACTTCGGGCAAGTGCTGAGACAGGACCTTGCAATATTGTCAGTCGACTTGTTATCAAGCGGTCAGATTGAAGAGCAAGCGTCCAGCCTGTCAAGCCGAGGAACGGCCGTTCAAACAGGACTGTTCAGCGCAAGCACGCTAGCGATACTCATTGGAGTGGCAGTATTGGTGGTATTCTCGTCGGTATACGTAAGAAGGAGTAGACGCGCCAAGAGAGAGAAAACTGCGGAACGAGGTAAGGACAAAGTGTTCTAGGCAGCGGCCCGAGAACCTGGTGACGAATTGAATGCGACTTGGGGATCTCCTGAGATTCTCCCTTAAGGCCATGACAGATAGAAAGCTCAGAACTGCGTTAACGATAACCGGAATTGTGATAGGACCCGCAGCCATCGTCGCGCTACTTGCTTCGACTCAGGGTTTCAGCAACGCTGTCAGCGAGCAATTCGCAAAGACCGGAACGACGAGCATCTTCGTTCTCCCCAGTGAAAGAGGTGTCTCCCTGACTTCGACCGACGTAGCAATCATGGAAAAAATGTCTAATGTCACTGCTGCTGTACCGTTCTGGCTCCTCACTGGGACAATTGCTCAGGGTACGCAGGCAACCGCTGTTCAAGTCATGGCCGGCGACTTCACCAAACTAACCTATGTCATGCCGGGACTGTCGCTTCAGGCTGGTTCGTATCCATCTAGCTACGATCTCGGTGGGAGCGTAATCGGCTATTCGGTAGCCTACCCGAACCTCGCAGGAGCACCCAATGTGTCCCTGAACCAGATCGTGACTGTCTCGTTCTCGTCATTCGGAGGATTCGGCGCCACGGGTTCAAGCGGAGAAAAATCTTTCATAGTACGAGGCATCTTCAACCAGTTTGGCCAAGGCTTCCTAATCGACCCTGATGTTGGAATCTTCGTCCCGTTGGAGGGAGGTCAATCGATCCTTCATACCAACAAGTACAGTGGAATAGTCGTCGTCGCTTCCGATGTCAACACTGTGAACCAGGTTGTCGGCGAATTGACAAACGAGTATGGAACGAAAGTAAGGATAACCGCCATAACCTCGATCCTCTCTAGCATCCAGTCCGTACTCGGTGGATTCAGCACGATACTTGCTGCCATCGGGGGCATATCAGTCATAGTTGCCTTTGTGGGTATCATGACCACGATGTTTACCACTGTAATCGAAAGAACAAAGGAGATTGGCATCCTAAAGGCTCTAGGATACGGAAGTCGGGACATCATGTCTATTTTCCTAGCCGAATCGTTGACGACTGGTTTCATCGGCGGTGTGATTGGCGCGGCAGTGGGTTCAGGACTTTCCTATGTTGTTGGTCTCCTCTTCGCCTTTGCATTCCGAGGGACCGGCGGAGGAGCAGGTAATGGCGGAGGCAGCGGGTTTGGTCGCGGTGAGGGCGCCGGAGGTGGCGGTCCTCCTCCCTCCTCGGCGTTTCTGAATGTAACACCAGTGATAAGTCCCGAACTTCTACTCCTCGCTATAGCCCTGGCCACTGTGGTGGGGGCGCTGGCAGGTTTGTTGCCCGCTTGGAGAGCGTCTAGGTTGACTCCAGTTCAGGCACTGCGAACCGAATGAGACCAAGCATCAGCACGGACCGACTTGATTTCCCAACCCGTATGACCTAGTCTCTTTACCGGGAGTGTGCTTGTAGCCGCGAAGACAGGAGGTCTACATCCTGACAAGCTCGAAATTTTGCCATCTTTCGTCCTAACATTAACCAGATAATCCGGATAGTAGTCATGATCAAAACCTTCGAATTCGTACGGTATCACGAAATTTGGATCGTCATTTCTTTTGCGCAGGCGGGCACATGGAGAAAGTCGTATGCGAATGAATGCTCCCACGCACTGTCCAGAGCATGCCTCTGCGCACCCTGTTTCAGGCGGATGAATCCTCTCAGAGAGGGGCAGAGTCTCGGTCCATCAGTATGCTTAAATAAAACAAAGAGGTAACTGCAGACCGAGATTATCATGAGTGTTGGAAGCACTCACTCCGGCAAAGACTCATTGATGGTTGCAGCGACCAACTACCCTGCGCCCATTATCAAGAACGCTGAGGAAGTTCTGCAAAATTGTGAGAAGATAGCGTCCTATATTGAAGGAACCAAGACCGCCTACCCGGGTCTCGATCTAATTGCTTTCCCTGAATACAGCACACAGAGTCTGACGTTCAACAAGATTTGGAAAGAGCTAGTCACAACAATTCCTGGACCAGAAACCGAGATTCTGGTGAAGGCGTGCAGAGAAAACAAGGTTTGGGGAGTCTTCTCGATTTTCGAGCAGAACGAAGATAGGAGGAAGAACCCCTACAACACTGCGACCGTAATCGATGATCAGGGACACATCGCAATGGTCTACAGGAAGGTCAATCCCTGGGTTCCACTAGAACACTGGTATCCGGGAAACGGTGTCCCAGTCTGCAAAGGCCCCAAAGGATCCACCCTCGGAACATTCATTTGCTATGATGGACAGTTTCCAGAAGTCACACGAGAAGCTGCAATGAAAGGCGCCGACGTGCTGGTGCGCATCAGCGCATACATGCACCCATACGGAGAGCAATGGAGCATAGTCAACCGGGTCAGAGCCTTTGAGAACATGGCCTACGTGGTGGCCTCTTGCGCAGCTGGACGAGACGACTACTACTCCTACTGCGGTAACTCTATGATTGTAAATTTCGACGGCACAATCATATCCGAGGCATCAAGAGGTCCAGGCGAAGTCATCACTGGACACATCTATCCACAAGTCATCAAGGCAGCAAGAAAGGAGTGGGCATCAGAGAACCACCTCTATAACATAATGCACCGCGGGTACGCGGCTACTCGTGAAAGCGGCGAGGACCGCGAAGGCGCGTCAGAATGTCCTTACGACTTCTATAAGAGCTGGGCCAAAAACATCAAGACCCAAAAGGCTACGTATCCTGAGGCACTGTCAACTTGAGACCTCACCCAATCCTTTACTTATGATCGACTTGTTTCGGAACTCCTGAAGTCCTTGGTAAGTTAGCATTCATTCTCAAGAAGATAGCAATGCAGAATCTCTCACCAGACACCCCGCAGAACTAGAATCTGAACCCGAGGGTTAAAGTGCCCCGGGCGGGATTCGAACCCGCGTTTCTGACTCGAAAGGCCAGAATACTTGACCGGGCTGCACGTCTCTGACTCTATACTACCGGGGCACTGGGCTTGGCCCCTCCTCGTCCACAATTAGAGGTTTTTGACAAATTCAGACTGACAGATAGCACCACTCGTCGAGTGAGCTGATGACCTCGGCAATCCGTCGTCCAGAGGGAGCTCTCGTGACCTCGACTTCAACGACCGAGTTTCTAGGAACATAAGAGTTCCTGATGCCTTTCCGCTCGACGGTTCGGAGGTTCGCGATAAACTCGCCTCCATCAATCATCGACTCGTAGTACACTTTCTTCCCGAACTGGAGAATCCTGCTCTCCTCGCGTGGATAGTCCGTCACCCCCAGAACCTCTCCCCTGCTCCCTTCCAGCAATGACGAGATGACCCCTGCCTCGTCGGGTGTGAGCCCCGATAGGTCATGTTTCCTCAATTCTCCCCACGTCCCGAGGGCCTCCATCCGCAAGAATAGCTGAGCCCTGTACCTTCCGCGCGTCAGCTTCGCAGAGAAGTACGGGTTCCCTCGGACTCTTGTCTTTCGAACGGAGAGGAGAGCGGGTATGACGGGAGCCAGTGGGTCAAGAAGCTCCATGTTGGACCAGGCCAGCCCGCTCCCTTCGACGGTGATCGCTCTATCACCCTTTCTCGCGCGAATGGTACGTCCGACGCTGACTCGAAACCCAGAAACTTCCAACCTCTTTGCCAGCAGCTCCAGCTGCGAGTCATTCAGTTTCGGCAGCGGCAAGAAGTATCTCTCCAGTCCCTTGAGAAAGATCTGGCGTAGGCTGTAATCCATCACACTTCTGCGCGTCCTGACTACAAATCCTATATATATCGCAAAAATGCGTCATTAGAAAAGGTATTACTTTTGGGTGAGAAAGACCTCACTTTTCTCGACAACATCCTCGTCAAGACAAAGAACTACGCCGAGAAGATAAACAACGCGGTCACACGCGAGCTGCAGCGGTATGCTGACTCCCGCTTCTACGGCCCACTCGTCTACTCGCTTGAAGGCGGGAAGAGGGTGAGACCTCTGATCGTACTCCTTGCGACCGAGGCTGTTGGAGGAGATGAGGGAAAGGCTCTCGACGTGGCCGTGGCTGTGGAGCTGCTGCACGCGGAGTCCATCATCCACGACGACATAATCGACCAGGAAGTATCGAGGAGGGATAAGGCTGCCTTTCACATAAAGTACGGTTACACCGCTTCACTCCTGACCGCCGATTTCGTCTTCGCCATGATACTCGCGATCGCCGCGAGGTACCAAGACAGGAAGGTTGCGAACGCTCTCAGCAACGCAGCGCTGCGCATGTGTGAGGGGGAGTACGCTGGAATTACGATCGACCCAGACGTGTACAAGCTGGGCTGGGACGAGTACACAGACTTGGTTTTCAACAAGACGGCGTCTCTCTTCCAGACAGCGGGGAGACTCGGGGCCCTAGTCGCGGGAGGGAAGAACGAGGAGGTCGAGGCGCTCTCAAACTATGGGAAGTACGTGGGGATCGCCTACCAAGTGCACGACGATATGCTCGACTGGGGTTCGAAGGACAAGATAACGTCAGCCCTTGAAGATGGGGACGGAGATATCGTGTTGCCTCGGCTGAAGAGGCTCTCGGAGACTTACGCGAAGAAGGCGAAGGAGCAGCTGGCGATCCTCCGCCCTAGCGACGCGAGGTCGCTTCTTCATGAACTTACAGATTTTTCGATCCGGCGAAGTTTCTAGCGGGCGAAGATAGTAGGAATCGCGTTCTGTGCGAAGGCTATCGCCGGCCCTGGAAAGATGCCCAATCCGATTATGAGCGCGACAGCTACGGCGAAGACTACCACGAAACCAGTCGACTCGTTAACTTTCTCCGTGGTCTCAGACTCGTCCATGTACATCCTCTTGATTATCCACGCGTAGAAGCCCATGCTGAATGCGCTGTTCAGGATTCCAGCGACTGCCAGCCATGAGTAGGGACCGTTCAGCACGGAGAGAAAGAGAAGGACCTTGCTCCAGAAGCCGCTGAGCGGAGGAACTCCGGCGAGAGCGAGAAATGCAACCGTCAGTGTGAAGGCGGAGACGGGCATTCTTCTTGCCAATCCTCCGTAGGCCTGAACGTCAGCCCTCCTCAGCTTGAACAAGACGAGGGAGGCTACAAGGAATGCGGCCCCCTTCATGACTGCGTGGTTGAGGACGTGGAAGAGGGAGCCTGTCATCCCGATGATGGCCTCCTGCTGGTACCCGCCTACGCCGGTGCTGTAGGCGTACATCACGAACCCGATGAGTATGTACCCCGCCTGGGCGATGCTGGAGTACGCGAGCAGCCTTGTCATGCTCTTCTGCGTGAGAGCGGCGATGTTTCCGAGGGTCATCGTAACCAGGGCAAGCACCGCGAAGACGTTCGCAGTGCTGAAGACGGGGTTCTGAGTCACCGCGTAGACCGTAGTTACTGCGAGCAGCACCCTTATGGCTGCAACGAAACCAGCCTTCTTGGTAGCGGCTGCGAGGAGGGTGCTTATGGTGGGAGGCGCACCCTCGTACGCATCTGGTGCCCACATGTGGAACGGCACTATCGACATCTTGAAACCGAAACCCACAACGAAGAGTAGAATCGCCGTGCTGGCAAGAGGGTTGAAAGGTTGAGAAGCTATCGCTCGAACCGCCGGTGCTATCTGAGTCGTCCCTGCGAATCCATAGGTCAGGCTGATCGCGTAGAGGATTATTGCCGAGGAGAGAGCGCCGATTATGGCGTACTTGGCGGCCGCCTCATTCGACTGAGCTCTCCTCTTCTCAAATCCAGCGAGTGCGTAGGTCGGGAGGCTCATCAGCTCCCAAGCGATGAAGAGCATCAGGAGGTCAGCCGCGTAAGAGAGGATTAGCATACCCAGCGCCGTGAACGAGAGGAGGGAGTAGTACAGCGGAGCGTTCGGCCTCTCGTTGGTCACCACCACGGAAGAGACGGTGACGAAAAGCGTAACCAAGAGGGTGACCACCCCGAAGAAGCCCCCGAGCCTGTCGTAGCTGAGGAGGCTGCCGAAGACCGAGCCTTGCTGCGGGTAGAGGGCGTTTGCACCGATCAGCATCAGGGACGCGATGAGCGCCGTGATTAGTATGTATGGAGAAGCGTCAGCCATCTTTCCCCTCGCCGTCTGGAGAAATGGAATGCCGAGCGATGACGCTGAGAGTAAAGCGACTGTAATGAGGATAAGGTCCAGCTTCTATGCGCCTCTCGACTGTGAGACGAACTGCGCGACCGGGACCGTGGGGTTGATGATAAGGAACGAGAAAACGATGAGTATGACCAGCGGCAGGAGGTAAAGAGCCAGGACGATGGCGTCGATGCGACTCATGTCGCTCGGGCCGGTTCCCTTCTCGGCCTGAGAAAGAACTGCCCTCTTGATCATCCAGAGGAAGTAACTGGCCGTTATCACTGGAACCAGTATTGTCACTGCCCAGTAAGAGTGGGTGGTTATGCCAGCAGCTATCACCATCAGCTCGCTCAAGAAACTGGCAAACGGGGGAAGAGCCATGGCGGCTCCGCTGGACAATACCAGCAGGGCCGCAGTCCTCGGCATCGTCGTCTTCAGTCCCTTCAGGAGGGGGATCTCCCTCGTTCCAGCCTGGTGATGGACATAGCCCGAGAGCATGAAGAGGGAGCCGATAGCGAGGGCGTGCGTGAACATCTGGAAGATCGCTCCTTCGACACCAAGTGGGTTGCCGGATGCCACGGTTGCGAACGCGCCGAAGATCACGAAGCCCATGTGGTTTATGCTCGTCAGCGCGATCATCCTCTTCATGTCCTTCGCGAGGACGGCAACTATCGCCCCGTAGAACATCGTTACCACCCCCACCAGCATGAAGGCCCACGCGTATTGGTAGGAGGCTTGGGGAAAGAGTCCGATGCTGATTCGAATGAAGCCGTAGCCACCCATCTTCAGTAGGACTCCCGCCAGGAGGACGCTGATCGGAGAGGGAGCCTGTACATGAGCGTCAGGCAGCCAAGTGTGGAACGGGAAGACTGGGAGCTTTACTCCGAAGCCGATGAAGGTCGCGAGCAGGGGCAGATACTGTACGCCGGCAGGTATCTTCCCCGCCAAGTCAGGAATGTCGAATGAGGGAGGGCTGACGCCCAGATAGATGGCCAGAAAAGCGAGCAGCATCACCGTGCTTCCTGCGAAGGTAAAGATCATGAACTTCATTGCAGCGTATTTTCTCCTGTCCCCTCCCCAGACACCGATGAAGAAGAACATCGGAATGAGAACAAGCTCCCAGAATACGTAGAAAGCGACGAGATTGAGCGACGTGAAGACGCCCATGATGGAACCCTCAAAGAAGAGGAGCAGCGCGTAGTACGACGGTTCGTCGCGGTCGATCATCCTCCTGGAACCAATGATTACAAAGATTGTCAGAAGAGCGGAGACGAAGATCAGCGGCGAGCTCAGGCCATCGATTCCAAGCAGATAATCGAAGCCGAAATACGACGTTCCAACCCACGCGTACTTTTCCATGAGGGCGTAGCTTCCTGCCGGAGGAGTGTTCGCGTAGACAAACCAGTAGGAGTAGAGCGCGAGACCGAAGACGGCGACCGCTACCGCGAGCGTGAAGTAGATTCCCGCCTTCCTGTTGGACCTTGCAACGAGGTACGCGAGAGCGGAACCCGCGAACGGAGTCAGAATCAGCAACGAGAGGACGTAGCTCATGCTAATCTCCATAGTCCCGTTGCAAGGACAAAAACGATGAGAAGTACCAGCATCCCTACGGAGAATACCAGGATATATTGTTCGAGGACCCCACTCTGTATCCTCCTGGCTCCCCGTGAGAAGTATTGGCCCACACTCGAGATTCCGTTGGCCGCGCCGTCCACCACGTTTCTATCAATCCAATTTCCAGCGGCAGACGCAAGCCAAGCCAATGAGGCACCTGCGATGTTAACCTTCTCCAGTCCCCCTATCTCGAAGCGGACAAGTAGCCACCTTGAAAACGAGACAGGCGCGTTCACAAAAATCTTGTAATACACCGCGTTTATGTACCATCTATTCTCCAGAAAGGTGTAAAGACTACGCACGTACCCGCTCTGACCGACGAGTTGCCTTGGATCGGCTTTTCCCGCTAGATAAATGAACGTGGCTATCCCAAGTCCAATAATCACAAAAACGCCAGTCAAGAGAGCCGATACTATGTTGAAGTGTACGACTACTATCCCCGCTTGAGTCAACTTAGGAAATAAACTCATGAGATAGGCATTTGAAGCGGACTCGAGTGCGCCTTCAACACTCACGACGGGTGAAAGCACCCCGATAACTACCGTTCCTAGAGCTAAGATCACGTACGGTACCCACATCAGAGGACCAGGTTCGTGAATCTCGTGTCGCTCCCTCTCACGATTCTGTAGGTTTTCGCCCCGCTTTCCGAAGAAAACGATTCCGAGCATCCTGAATGCGTAGAAAGCGGTTAGACCAGCTGTCACTGCGCCAACTATGAACAGCCCAAGTTGCCCCGCATCCCATGCAGTCGCCAGGACAGCATCCTTGCTCCAGAAACCGCTCAAGGGAGGTATGCCAGAGAGGGAGGCGGCAGCGATGAGGAAGACCACAAATGTGATCTTCATCTTGTCTCTGAGTCCTCCCATCTCATTGATGTATTTTGACCCTGTTACGTGGATCAACACGCCGGCTGTCATGAAGAGAGCCGCCTTGAAGATGGCGTGGCTCGTCAGTTGGTAGAGACCTGCGGATAATCCTTGCGAGAAATTGGTGGACAGACCCGTCAGTCCCAACGCCATTATCATGTACCCGATCTGTGATATCGTAGAGTAGGCCATGATTTTTTTTATCTCGAATCCTACAAGCGCTTGGGTCGCCGCAAGAAAGGCCGTAAATGCGCCGATCCATGCTACGGTCGTAAAGAAGGGTTGTATTAGCGATGGGTTAGTCGATAGCGCGAAGTAGAATATTGGTCCCACCCTAGCTACAAGAACGACGCCCGCCTTGACCATGGTTGCTGCGTGTATCAGTGCAGAAACGGACGCTGGACCCGCCATGGCATCAGGCAGCCACTCGTGCAGGGGAAATTGAGCAGACTTTCCAACAGCACCCCCAAAGATTAGTAATGCTACAGGGACGAGCAGGCCAGACTGAGACAAGTTAATCGCCCAATCGGATGATTTTGCGAGTTGTTGATAGCTGAAGGTACCTGCATAAATGAAAAGTATCATTATTCCTGCGAGCATGGCTATGTCTCCGACCCTCGTCATTACGAATGCCTTCATTCCCGCGTGTGAGGGAGGATACGCCTGCTCCTCTCCAAGTGCAGACTGCCCGGGCGTTCCTACCCAGTACTTCTTCTCGTCGGTGTGCCAGAAACCTATCAAGGCATAGCTAGCCAGTCCGACACCTTCCCATCCGAAGAAGAGCTGAAGGAAGTTGTCCGACAGAACGATTAGTTGCATATTGGCTATGAAGAAGTTCATAAAAAACCAGTAGCGAGTGAGGCCCCGCTCTCCCTTCATGTAGTCGAGGCTGTACACCATTATCAGAAAACTCACCCATGCTACCACATTACTGAGGATTAGCGTGTACGGGTCGGATAGCACTCCCGCCCTGATCCCGAGTTCGGGTATCCAAGGTAAACTCGCAGGGATTATGAAGTCGTACACTGCTGCAGATTGACCTTGCAGAAATGGGAGTAGAAGATAGAGGGCGAAAACGGCGGAGAGGAAAGAAACCAGAACCGCCATGTAATTTCTGATTCTTGGGACCCTCGCCAAGAGCGGTGCAATCATTGCACCAACGAAGGGGAGTACGAAAACCATCCAGATGTAATACGAGGGTATGGCCACGCTCATCGGCTCTATCTACCCCCTGAGATCGGAAGCCCCCTTGCAAATTGAATGAGTAGCTTCGTAATTAGGTCCGGGTAGATTCCAACCAGCACAGAAATCACGGCGAGCGTCAGGAGGGGTACAGTCATGGTTAACGGGGCCTCCTTGACGTTTTGCAAAGTGGTTGGAAGTTGCCCGAAGAAGATGCGACGGAGAGGCCAGAAGGTGTATGCAATCGTCAGTGAGGTAGCCGCAATCCCCGCTATCGCTACTATCAGGTTCACCGAGGTACCATTTACCCCCTGGGTGAATATGCCGGTGAACATTATCCATTCGGCTTGGAATCCGCTCATCGGTGGCACGGCAGAGAGCACGAGAGAGCCTAGTACGCAGAGTGTAGCAGTTATCGGCATCTTGCTCGCAAGGCCGCCCATTTGTCTTATGTCTCTGAAACCGGTCTGACTGAGTAAAATCCCCGCTACCGAGAAGAGGATGGTCTTACCAATAATGTGACTTAGAAAGTAGAAGACACCCCCCGAGACACCCAGGACAGTCAAGCTAGCGATGCCCAGAACTGAGTAAGCATTTTGACTAATTGTCGACCAAGCGTAAAGATACTTGACGTCGTCCTGCACCAGTGTGACAGCTCCACCGTAGGCCATAGTTATGATCGCCACAATCATGAGTGGCAAGCTGAAAGCTTGGAAGATGCCGGGAACCTGTTCTACCAGCAGCCTGACCAGCGCGTAGTTGCCTACACCCACAATTGTTGCCATGATAGGAGCGAAGGATGTTGGATGCTCAGCATGCGCGTACGGCAACCACATATGGAGGGTGAAAATCGCCATCTTGACCAGCCACCCCACCAAGATCAGACCCACTATCCAATATGTCACCGAAGTTCCTGGAAGATTTGCCAGCGCGCCTACCTCGAAACTTCCGGTCGCCACGAAGACAAGGATTATTCCAACGAAGAACAGAAAAGCGCCGATTTGATTCCAGATGAAATACATGACGGCTATCCTTTCCCTGTCGACGTAACCAAACAAGCTCATCAAGAAAAACGAAGGAATCAGGAGTAGCTCCACAAACAAATAGAGTTCGATCAGGTTCGTGGCGAGCGCGACACCGATCAAACCCGCGGCCAGGAGCATGAAGTTCATGTAATAGAGGGAATACTGTTGCTTCCTCTCCTGACCAAACATCACCTCCAGTCTGTGTTTCATGTACCCCATAGAATAGATAGCAGTAGCAGTACAGACTAGATTCATGATAAGAGCGACGGGGAGACTCAGGCCGTCTGCGAGGAAACCGAATCTCAGGCCGATAACGGGAGCCCAGAGATACTCCTCACGAACCGACGCGCCCCCATTGAACAGATCGGTCCCGACGAGTAGGAGGAGGAGCGATGTATAAGCCAGTGAAAGAAAAGCTATCCAACCAACATTCTTTCCCAGTTTGCTGCCAAGAGCGAAAGTTACCAAAGCCGTGAGAATAGGAACGACAACGGTTTGCAGCAATACGAAAGGAATTGTCACCATCCATCACCAATGCAGGGAACCGTCCGGGCAGTCGCATGTGACGTCGCGAGAAAGCTCCAGCCCAACCATGTAAGTTCCGCTGGTAATTTTTTGAATTGAAGGCATCACCAGTAAGTAACTGAATGGAGTTCCTTTGCCGGGAATGTGCCTCAGCCCCCTAGTGTCTTCAGTTCACTTACATCGATATCATCATGAAGTCTGTAGGCAACGACGACTATCGCAAGGATCACCGCTGCCTCCGCGGCAGCAAGCGCTATCGAGAAGAGAACGATGGTCTGTCCGAGAGCCGAAGGCCAGAGATACCTGTTGAAAGCGACAAAGTTGATGTTCGCAGCGTTGATCAAGATCTCGACCGCAAAAATCATCCTCAGAGCGTTTCTCTTCACAATAAGACCGTAGACTCCGATCGCGAAAAGCACGGCAGAGACGATCAGGAAATCCATGAGTGTGTTCATGCCTTCACCTTCTCCTCCCGGTCCACTTTTGCAAGCGTTATCGCTCCAAGAACGGAAGCGGCCAGCACGAGTGCGAGGACCTGCAGCGCAGGCGCGAACTCTGTCGAGATTAGCTGCCCTATCCCGAGAAAGTCTGGCGGATTTGAGCTTGGAGTCACCTCCCACAGCTTGGCCGCGCTGAAAGCGAGGATGAGCGCCACGGCGGTGGCCCCCGCCGTCAGTATGCCGGCCAACTGGCCTACCGAGAACGATGCATCCTTCAGCCACCTCTCCTGCCTCACCAGCATCACTGTGAAGAGGATCAATATCGCCACCGCACCGATGTAGACGATGATCTGAAAAACTGCCACGAATGGAGCATCCAGCAGGAAGAAGAGGGCCGCGACCCCGAAGAAGCTGCCTGCAAGACCAACAGCACCGTAGACTATCTCTCTGGCTTCGAGGGCGATGATTGCTCCCCCCACAGCCACGACCATCAACGCGAAGAAGACTACGTCAGCCATGTGTCGCAACACCCCTCTCGGCGTCTATCTTCACCTTGAATGTCTGACCCTCGGTCTTCGGAGGTATCGCGAGCATGTCTGGCGTGAACTTGAGTGTCGCCTTGTCGTAGGCCGAAAGCTCGTAGTCATTGGTCATGAAGAGAGCATCGAAGGGACACGCGTCGACACAGTTGGACGTTGCAAGACCAAGAGGAGCAAATGTGTGGTCCCCATCCACTGTCACGTCCATCACGCGGTAGTCTGCAACTAGCGATGTCTCGATCTTCCTGATTGGCATGAACACGTAATTCTCGGTAAGTAGGAACCTGTCAGTGTGCTTACTGGGTGTGAAGTCGAAGCTAATGTTCCACATTCGTGCCAGCTGAATGGCCCATCTTCCGAAGACATCAACATGGTAGGAAGGGAGCCTCTCCCTCTGATGGGAGCACTCCAACGTCGCTACAATTCCCAGTTTGGCAAGGATCTGTTGGAGCTGGAAGGCGAGCGTCCGCGAGGTGGTAACTATGTTGAGGTACTTCTGTCTAGGCTGCCTAATCTTGCAGCCGTCACCAAGCCATTCGCCCTTGACAAGTTCGAGAAGCTTCTCCTTCTCAGCGAAGAAGGTCCATTCTGGGAGATGCTTATTTGGCGCACCCTTACCGAATTGTGAGAAGAAGTCCTCCGCTTCTGCGGAATGTAGGACTAGCCTAACGCCATTTCTGCCGTTCTTCCTAAGCACCGCGTCCTTCCCGAAGAAGCTCTTAATCAGGAGCCTGCAATCCTCCACAAGCGTGTCAGTTTCGGTAACATTGAAGTCGAAGCTGATTCTTCTTCCGCCATCGCACGATCCCTCGGCGAGATAATATCCAATAAGCCTGAATAGGGCTGGAGTCGCACTGAGGACTTGTCTCCTCTTGACAAGCCCGAACTTGTATAGAGGTACCTCCTTCTCATAGGCTTTCAAAGGCACCTCCTTCTTCACAATTGGGCTCACCATGTAGTCTCCTGGTTTGAGTTCGCCAGGCTTGAAGAACTTGAGCGGTTCCGTGACCCTCAGTAGCCTCCTATCCTTCCTCTTCGAGATTGGTCTTGAGACGGCCAGAATTGGATGGTCCTGTGTGCAAACTAAGGGCTCCGGCTTACCGTAGACGTACACCCTGTAGAGGGGTCCGGTGTAACGCATGTCCCATACCTTAGTGACCGGCCGATATTCCCCCGAGTGGGTGAGGACCATATCTCCAACGGAAATTTCTTCCATCCGCTTCAGGCTTGGGTTGGTAATCACGGGTGTAAGAGGATCGATACAGAGTGCGCAAAAGACGCAGCGGCCGTAGTCTACCGCCGGCCAGATGTCCTTCTTGTTGTGAGGCTTGTTCTTCTGGACAAACTGCATCTCGATGGCGACCGCCACTCCATCGCAGGCGATCGCACAGAGCTGGCAACCCGTGCACTTGTCCAGGTAGAGTATGTGCCTCCCCTTGAACCCCGGCAGGCCGACCCCCTTCCTCGGGTCATACTTGTAACCAGGTCCCTCGAGGTCGAGCTTCTGCTCCGGATACCTCAGAGTCATTCTGGGTCTGAAGAGATGCCTGATTCCAGACCAAGTTGCAACTACTCCTGCCCTGATTGAGGAGAGGAGACCCATCTTCACCCGGCGCCTCCGTGCACCAGTCCCAGTGAGACGAGGACCATCGCGATGAAGATGTTCAGGAACGTCAGGAACATCAGCTTCACCCAACCAGTCCTCAGCAGGACGTCTATCCTTATCCTTCCCATAATTGCTCTTGGTAACATGCCCACAATCATGACGACTACAGTCTTCAGTATGAACCAAGCTTCGGGTGGGATGACCGGCGGCCCCAACCAGCCTCCGAGGAAGAAAATCGTGAACAGAGCTGAGAGGGCGTAGAACCTGATGTAGTTGGCCAGTATGAAGGTACCAAAGAGCATGCCACTGTACTCAGTCTGCCAACCCGCCACGAGCTCCGAGTCAGCTTCTGGGAGATCGAAGGGAATCCTTTCAAGTTCGGCGAGTGCAGCTATGAAGAAGACCGCAGCCCCGATCGGCTGAAGGATGATATACCAGACTCCTCCCTGCGCGTTCACTATCCCTATCAGGTTCAGAGTCCCGGAGAGCACAACGACTCCTAGTATCGAGAGTATCATCGGTATCTCGTACGAGACAAGCTGATGCAACGCTCTGAGCCCGCCAAGCAGAGGATATTTGCTGTTGCTAGCCCAGCCAGCCAGCAGAACGATTATTGGCGAGAAACCGAGTATCGCAAAGACGAAGATGGCTCCCACTGAGGGGTTGGCAATGTAGGTGCTTGGGCTCAGAGGTATGAGACCTAAGAGTGCCCCAGCAACAGCCATCAGGGCGAAGGGAACTGCCCAGAAGATCAGTTTGTCAGCACTGTGAGGGACTGTAATCTCCTTGAAGAGCAACTTGAATAGGTCGGCAAAGTTCTGGAGGACTCCTTCAAATCTCCCCGCGTATTGAGGCCCAACCCTGAGTTGGATCTTGGCCACAAATTTTCTCTCGACGTACGCCATCAAGATCGCTGAGAAGACCGCTGCGAAAGTGAACCCCGGGAAGGTAGTCCAGAGAAAGAGGCTGCGCGTCGGCTCCGTGCTGATCAGCTGCAGCTGAAACTTGATGAACTCTTCTGGCTTCGTCGTGGCGAGCGCGAATATGTCAAGCAGATTCACTCCGAGAACGGTGTACGCGAAATAGTATATCGGCAGAACGATGAACGGGATAAGAAGGAGAACCCAGAAGACGAGCTTGATGACGTGTTTGATGAAGTCCTCGAAGGTGGTGATCTCTTTAGGCAATCTCTCGCCCTTCTCCTTCGGTGAGGCGCTCTAAGTTGTAGATATTTCAATCTTCCGAGATATCGTGGTGCCGACATTGCGAATTTTGGTCATCCAAGTGGTTTCAGGATTAGCGAATCTTCACTCTAGCTTCGCGACGAATTCCTCCAGCTTCCTCCTATAGATGCTCCTCGGCGGGTAGCCTATCCCGGTGAGGTACGTAGAGAACGCGATTCTCTTCCTGTCGTCTCTAATCTTCTCTTCGATTGAGCGAATCTCCTCGCCGACCACGGCGTAGAAGGTCGCGTAACCCGGGAACATCCCCTCGTGAGCCGGGAAGAGCTGGTAGTAGATGTTGCTCCGCGGGACATCCGTGTGCCGATTGGCCCAGTCGACGAAGTCGAAGAGGCTCTGTTTGCCGCTGTTTATGCGAACATCTCCCACCACTCGAAGGAACCTTATCAGCCTCCACTTCCTCACGAGCAGCTCCACCTCGAGGTTTACGAGCTCCAACCCTCCGAACTGTTTCATTAGCTTCACGTATTCGCTCTCGACCTTCGTCAGCGTGCTCTTCGCCTCGAGCTTCTTCACCGCCTCCAGGAACTCCCTCTCCCTGTTGAACGATAGCCCCTCGGTGACGGGTCCCTGATGAGTGGTCCCTATCAACTCCAGGTCGCTCGCGTTCCCGCCGAAGTGGAGCGCGCTGTTGGAGTTGTTGACGCAGTGCCCGTACTCCTCGTGAACGAGCAGGTCGAGAAGTTGGGCAACAGTCTTGGGAGGGTCCCTCCTGTGGTCCGTTGTCACGAAGTACAGCTGGAATGGCTTCTTCGTGAATGTATCGAAGAACGAGGCAGCTCCCGTCGGAAGCACCCCTGAGAGGTACGGCGGAGTCTCGATGACCTTGGTGTCATACTTCTTGTTGATCCGCACGACGTTCTTGTCGACGAATCGCTGAACAGTTCTCCGGATAGAATTCGTCAGTCTGACGAGGTCTGCTGGCCTCAGCTTGTCCTTCTGGGCTACCTTCTTCTCGACCGTCTCGGTATCCGCTGCGCAACGGTAGTGTGCAGCTAGCTTCTTGACGACCACCCTGTATTTGGGCATCTCTTCATCTATCCAGGAGAGGGCTTTCCCTTCAAGCTCTTCTGGAGTCTCCGAGTAGTCGAAGGCCTCCTTCAGGGCGACGGGATAGTAGGACTCCCGGCCGAGCTTGAATGGGTATTTTTGGAAGACCTTCTCGACCTCTTCGAAGGTCCCCTTCCCGAAGCCATCGAGGTTGAACAGGGCAACGAACCTTCTCGTCTTGTCTCCCAGCTTCTTGCACGCATCCTTCAATCTTCGGCTCTTGGTGGCCCCCCTGATTGCGTCGAGAATCTCGATCACACCATCGAGTCTGTAAAGGGTCAGAGCCCTTACGCCCGTAGGCACTTCCCTACCCCTGAATCTCTCCTCTGTCGCGTCTAGGGCCCTCGACGCGTAGTCGAAAAGTGAAAGGAGATGCTCCTGCTTTACCCCTTCCTTCGTAAGGTGGTTGAAGGTCGTTCCTAGAATATCGTCGAGGACAGGCTGTGGCTCCTCGAACTGCAAAGCCGTCTCCATCCCGTTGAGCACCTTCCGCTGCAACTCGTTCTCTGCCTTCCCCTTCAAAGCGCCGATCCGCACTAGTGCATCGGCGATGTTCTGCCTGGTCGGGACGAACAGCTTCCCGGCGCAACTGTTCCATCCGAGGGTGTACGCGCCAGAGGGGCTGAGTTCCTTCCAGAGCCCGATTATCTCCCTGTCCAGAGCGCTGCTCCTCGCCATCGGGATGACACCGAATCACTGAGGTACTTCTATCGGCTTGAACCTGTTGTTCGTACCCTCGATCTCCCTGACGAGTACGCTCCTCCACGCCTCGAAGCCGGAGGGGGATTCTGGATAGTTCAGGTTGTGCTCGACGAGTATCTGGCTCTTCTTCGCCGTGTACCTCAGACCCTTGGCAAGCTCCAACTCGCTCAGGACTCGAAGCCACATTATCGGGTTGATTAGCTGAACCCTATTGAAGTCAGGATGCCTCCTCTCCCTGATGGCCTCGATATCCTCATCCGATAGGAAGTGCCTCATACCATAGTCTATCTGTTCGTTCGTGAGAGTCTGGAGGTAGCGCCTCAGAACCTCGAAGCTGGCCATCTGATACCCGTGCGTCTTCATGTACTCGACGTTGTACCCCCAGAGGGAGGCCTCGCTGTAGTCGCCTGCCTCAAGAGCTCGGGCGACCACCTTCCCCAGGATGACGCTCGCGTATATTGAGGGGCCGATTCCTCCGGCGTCGAGTGGTCGGGGCATCCATGCCGCGTCGCCAACCAACGCAAAGCCGTTGGTAACGAGGCAGTCGTTCTGCCTCCTCACAGGGACCTGCCAGTTCCCTTTCGCGTTCCCTCCGTCCTCTTCTCCAGAAGCGAGCTTCGGGTCCTTGATTGACGGGTTGTCCTTCACATATTTGTCGATGAGGCTCTGCAGATTATCTCGCAGCTTGAATTTTCTGTTCCTTCGTTCCAATCCTGACTTGGAGACCCCCAGCCCGACGTTCACCTTGTTCTTCCCCTTCGGGAAGACCCAGGCGTAGCCAGCCGGCGCGATGAACTGGTCGAGGTGTATCAGACAGTAATCCGGCGTGAAGTATGTTTCGTCCTCTTTCCCTTGGTCGAACTCGAGGATGTATCGTCCTGTAGCCTCGACGTCATCCATGTCAATCTCCTTCTCGATGTGTCCCTTGACCGGTAGAAACTTTCGAAGCACCGACGAAGAACCCGACGCATCGACGACGACCTTCGCCGTTGCCTTGAATGGCTGCCCGTCTCCGTCCCTGCCAGCCACCCCTGTCACATAGCCGTCATCGGAGAGCAATCTCTCTGCCGTGACGTTCCATCTGAACTCCACGCCGAAGCTCTTCGCGTCCTCGACCTGCCTCTGCGGTAGAAGCTTCCTGTTTAGAATGTAGCCTTCCCCCTCGAAGAGCACCTTCGTCTTGTGATCTGGGGAGTAAACGTAGATGCCCTTCACGGGGTGCTCAAGCTCCGGCTTTTCGTATCTTATCCCAATGTTGTTGGAAAGGAAGTTCAGGCTATTCTTGCTGGTCGCGTCTCCGCAGGTCCAGCCGCTGTGAGTCTTCTTCCCTGCATCCTGAGGGGGGTTCCTGTCAACTACGAGCACCCTCGCACCTTTCTTGGAGTAGTAACCAATCGAGGAAGCTGCGATGAGCCCGGCCATTCCTCCTCCGGCGATTATCAC